>CACJRJ010000009.1 GCA_902595725.1 uncultured Pelagibacteraceae bacterium | reverse complement strand
TAAAGACAATAGAAAAACCAACGGTAAATAAAATGATTGGTATTAAATTAATATTTTTTTTCTCAATTAATTCATTAAGTGAACTTCCAGAAATATAAGAAATATAACCTGGAATAAGAGGTAAAACACAGGGTGACAAAAAACTAATTAATCCTGCACCCAAAGCAATAAATAATTCAAACATGGTTTATTTTATTTGATTACAACTTTTGAATTTTGTTCGCCCAAAAAATCTATACTCAATTTAATATTATCGCCTGATTTTAAAAATACTTGTGGCTTCATTCCCATTCCAACTCCTGCAGGGGTTCCTGTAGTAATTAAATCACCTGGTTGTAAAGACATAAACTTACTTAAATAAGAAATTAAAAAATTTGTATTAAAAATCATATTCTTTGTATTGCCAGATTGCATTTTTTTTCCATTAACTTCTAATATTAAATTTAAATTATTAATATCAGGAATTTCATCTTGAGTTACTAAATAAGGTCCCGTTGGTCCAAATGTATCACCTGACTTTCCTTTGACCCATTGACCCGATTTCTCGAGTTGCCATTCTCTTTCGCTAACATCATTAACAATACAGTAGCCTAATATATGATCTGACGCTTCTTTCTCAGAAATATTTTTTGCTTCTTTTCCAATAACTATTGCTAGCTCAACTTCCCAATCTAACTTGGAAGAGTGTTTTGGGATTTCTATATTATCATTGGGCCCTGAAATACTGCTAGTCGCTTTCATGAAGACTATAGGTTCTGCTGGCGGTTTTGCTCCTGTTTCTTTTGCATGATCAGAATAATTTAGTCCTATTGCAATAAATTTTCCTGGCTTATTAATACAAGCACCTATTCTCTTACTGTCTTTTATTTCAGGCAATGTATCCAGATTTATATTTTCTAACTTTGAAACTGTTTCAAATTTTAAATTATCGGGATTAAAATCTTTGATTAGCGAACTTAAATCTCTAATTTTATTATTTTTGTCTAAAATAGCTGGTTTTTCTTTTCCTTTTTCGCCAACTCTTAATAACTTCATCTAACCTTTAATTCCTAGATGAGTATATTTAACATTTAAGTAGTCTTTAATTGCCATGGAACCACCTTCTCTTCCATAACCTGTTTGTTTGATTCCTCCAAAAGGCGCTTCTGCTATGGCTACTAGAGGAGTATTAACCGCAACAGTACCCGTTTCCATTAGTTCTGAAGCTCTATGCGCTTGTTCCATTGAGTTTGTACATATGTAACTACTAAGACCTAGATCATTATTATTTGCTCTTTCAATTACTTCGTCAAATGATTTAAAGGATAACATTGGTACTAGTGGACCAAATGGCTCAACTTTCATAATTGTAAAGTCATCTTTCACATTATCAAAAATTGTTGGTTCATAATAAAAACCTTTATTAAATCCAGCGGGTCTTTTTCCACCTAATAATACTTTTGCACCTTCTTTTTTCGTTGTTTCAACTAATTCTTCTACTTCATTTAATCTTTTTTTTGTTGTTAAAGGACCAAGTTGAACATTTGGGTCCATGCCATCGCCTATTTTTAGTTTTTTTGTTTTTTCAATAAACAAATTAACAAATTCATCTTTTTTGTTTTCTTGGATATAAAATCTATTTGGTGAAATACAAACTTGTCCATTATTTCTATATTTTGCAGAAATTGCCATATCAGTAGCTTTTTCTATATTTGCATCGTCAAAAACAATAAATGGAGAATGACCACTAAGTTCCATTGTAACTCTTTGTACTTTATCAGCTGCTTGTTTAAGAATTAATTTTCCAACCCTTGTTGATCCAGTTACTGAAATTTTTTTAATTATATCTGATGAAATTAATTGTTGTGCAATACTTGGAGGATCTCCAGATAATAAATTTACTACTCCAGGAGGAACTCCACATTCTCTGCATATATCGATAAGTTCCATTACTGTTCCTGGTGTTATAACATCTGGCTTAACTATTACCGAACATCCTGCTGCTAAAGCTGTTGAAATTTTTCTTGAAGATAAAACTAATGGAAAATTCCAAGGTGTAAGAGCTGCAACAACTCCTATTGGCTGGTAATAAACATGTACTCTAGTATCTGCAAATCTACTTTCAACTGTTTGTCCATAAATTCTTTTTGTTTCTTCAGCATTCCATTCAAAAATATCTGCTGCTCCACCAACTTCGCCTTTAGCTTCCGCAAATGGCTTACCAACCTCAAGTGTCATCCATTTAGCTAGGACATCTTGTTTTTCTCTCATCTTGTCTGCTATTTTTCTAATAATATAAGATCTTTGCCAAGGCGGTGTTTGCTTCCAAACTTCCAAACCTTTCGCAGCTGACTTTAATGCTTTATCAACATCAGCAGGTGTTGCTTTTGATGCATGACCTATAATTTCTTCATTAGCCGGATTTATAACTTCATATGTTGATTTGTCAGACGACTGTTGCCACTTACCATCAATAAATTGTCCAAATTTTTCGTACATAAGCTTCAATTTAGCATTACTTTAGATTGTGTCTACTATGCAATTTACTCATTATAACATTTTTGTAAAAATGATATTCTAAATATAAAAGAAAGGAGAATATTATGGCTAAATTTTATATAATTGGAAACTATACTGCCCAAGCATTTAAAGGATTTATAAAAGATCCCAAGCAAGATAGAGCTGCTGCTGCAAATGCATTGGCAACAGCATTAGATGCTAAAATGGAATCATTTGCGATAACAAGAGGATCGTATGATTTTGTTGGATGTGTTAGTGGAAAAGACTTTGAATCAATGGCTGCAGTTAAATTAGCAGTGGAGGCTTCTGGGGCTATTAGCAATTTTACTATATTAGAAGAAATGGATATGAGTAAAACAGCTGAGATGGCTGGAAAAGCAATGGGTCTATATAAGCCTGCAGGATAAATTTTTAGAAATTTAACTTCTAGTCTTAAGGACTAGAAGTTAATTAGCTTCATATAAAGTTGGAAACATTTCACCACCTAGAGGATCGCCATTTTTATATCCAGCATCTTGCATGGCTTTTCTATAGTTATAACTAGTCCAATCTCCAATATAACTTATTTTTGCATCTTCTTTTGCTACTCTTAATGTATAACGACTTAATGTTTTTTTTGGTATAGATGAACTAAGAGCACCATGAAGTGTTCTCATGTCAAAAATTACACAGTCTCCTAAATCACAATCCCAATTTAAAAATTCATATTTCTCTTTATTTCCTAAAATATCTGGAGGTGTTTCATATTTTTTTCCATTAATTATACATTCATCACCTTCAATCTTGTGACCATCTTTAAAAAGAACCCTTAAAAACAATTTATTCCATAGATGTGATCCTTTTACCCAGGCAACACCTTCATCTTTTTTACTTGGTTGAAGTGGTAGCCAAAGTACACACATTGTGCCTTCCATATCAAAATAGCTAACATCGTGATGGAAAGGAGTTTTTGATTTAGAACCACCTTCTCTTAAAAACCAATTATCCATAACAAGATTTATTTTTCTTGCTGACATTAATTCTGATGCTATTTTTGCATAAGGTGAATTGAATACAAAATCTTTAAATTCAGGCACTAAATGCCAAGTCCAATAATCTTCTAGATATGAAGGAACACCTTTTTCTAAAGTATGAGATTTAAATCTGGGGCTTGGATTTTTTATATCTTTTTCTATTCCAGTCTGAAGTTTTTTTATCCAACTACCATCAAATTTTCCTTTCAAAAATATAGCACCATCTTTTTTAAACTGATTTATCTCATCATTGGTAAGGATTTTGGTCATGATATAATTTAATAATTATGATAACTTAATTTAAAAAAAAATAAATAAAAATGCTTAAAGATAGTTTTGGTAGAACATTTCCGTATATTAGAATGTCAATTACAGATGTTTGCAATTTTAAATGTGGTTATTGTTTGCCAAATGGTTACCAAGTCGATAAAAGTGATAATAGAAAATTTCTTCATCTTGATGAAATAAAACGTCTTGCAAAATGCTTCTCTGAATTAGGTGTTAATAAAATTAGAATTACAGGTGGTGAGCCAACTGTAAGAAAAGATTTTTTTGAAATTATTAAAATTTTAAAAGTAGATGCTGGAATAAAAAAAGTTGTAATTACAACAAATGGCTATCATTTAAATAAAAAAGCAAAGCTATTAGTTGAAACTGGTTTAAATGGAATAAACATAAGTATAGATAGTCTTAGCCGTGAAACTTTTAAAAATGTTACTGGCCATGACAGGTTACCAGAAATTTTAGAAGGAATAAAAAATTTGCAAGAATTAGGTTTTGAAAATATTAAAATTAATGCTGTTCTACTGAATGGAGTTAATTCATCAGAAAAAGACTTTAATGCATGGTCAAAATTTATTCAAAATAACAAAATAGATTTTAGATATATAGAGCTAATGCAAACAGGTGATAATTTAGAATATTTTAAAAAATATCATACTTCATCTAAGATATTTAAGAATTATTTAAGTGAAAATAATTGGATTTATCAAACCTTAGGGAAAGATGCCGGTCCATCGCTAAATTATATAAACCCTGAATATAAAGGTAAATTTGGAATAATTGCCCCTTATTCAAAAGATTTTTGTAAAACTTGTAATCGATTAAGGATTACTTCTAGAGGAGATTTGAGACTTTGTTTATTTGGAAATACTGGAATAAGTGTAAGACATTTATTACAAAAAGATGATCAACTTAACGAGTTAAAAGACCTTATATTAAAACAAATGCAGTTTAAAAAAGAGTCACATTATTTAGAACTTGGGGACACAGGTTCAACTAAAAATTTATCTAAAACAGGAGGATAATTGACTAAATTAAAAATAGTAAATCAAGATGAATTAAAAGATTGGGCAAAAGAAATTTTTAAAAAAAATTCATTTAATATGGTTGATGTTTCCTCAAAAAAAGAAACATTTAGAAGAGCTCTTGCATCAGGAAAAATTTATGTTGGGAAAGAAGTTTTTAATATGATTAAAAATAAAGAAATGCCCAAGGGAGATCCTATAACTTTAGCAGAAGTTTCGGCTGTTTTGGGTGTGAAAAAAACAAGTGAATTAATTCCCTTGTGTCATCCTCTTCCAATAGATCACACTGCAACAAAAATTATTATGCATGAAGAAGATTCTTCTTTAGAAGTATTTTGTGTTGTTTCAGCAGTTGCAAAAACAGGTGTCGAGATGGAAGCAATTATGGGAGTTAATGCAGCGCTAATAACAATTTATGATTTAAGTAAAATTGTAAATCCACATCTAAAAATTGATAATATTAAATTACTAATTAAAGAAGGTGGCAAGAGTGGACTATGGACAAATCCAGATGGACTTCCTAAATTCTTAGAAAATATTTTTTAATTATGAAAGTTAAACTTGAGCTTTTTGGAGCAAGTAGAGATTTAAGTGATAAAGATTTTTTAGAATTTAATATTGAAAAAAAGATTTCAATTAAAGATTTAAAGAAAAAAATAATTAATTATGTAGATGAAAAGTTTAAAGGAAACGAAAATTATAAAAAAATAATTGAAACCTCAGCCTTCTGCTCAGAAGATAACAATATTATTTCTGAAAATTATAAAATTACAAAGGATCAAAAAATTGGGATTATCCCCCCTATCGGAGGTGGTTAATGCTTCATGCAAAAATAATAGATCTTAAAAAAGAAAAAATAGAAGTTAATAAAGCTGAAGAATTTATATCTTCATCTAAATTTGGCGCTTCATTAATTTTTAAGGGAACTGTTAGAGATAATAATGAAAATAAAAAAGTAACAGGAATTACTTATGATAGTCATGATGCAATGGTAATCAAAAGTTTTGAAGAAATCTATAATGAAGTTGATAAAAAATTAAAAATTAAAGACAAAGCGGTTTATATAGAGCATGTAAAAGGATATTTGGGATTAGGTGAAATAAGCATCATTATTGCAGTTGCTTGTCCTCATAGAGCAGAAACATATATTCTTTCTAGATACATAATTGAAGAAATTAAAAAAAGATCTCCTATTTGGAAAAAAGAACATTACCAAAATGAGGAAAGTGAATGGTTAAAAGGAAATCCTATCCAAGCTAATTAAAATCTTTTCTTAAATCAAAATCTTTAAAAACTCTTTTATTTAAAACTTTTATAAAATTGGTATTATTTTTTAATCTTTTGACCATAAATTTGGCCCCAATATCACCTTTCATTCTTTTAAATTTAGTTAATACTGAGCTGTCAAAACCTATTGGATTGCCAATTTTATTCTTAAATTTTAATGCGTGAACTAGATGTCTTTTTTTAGATATTGAATTATATATTTTATTGATATCTGAAGTCTTAATAAATGGCATATCAGATTGAACAATTATAAATCCTTTGTCTTTTTTTGATATTTTTTTTAACCCAGCATTAATTGAAGAGGACATTCCAAATCTAAATTTTTTGTTTATTACAAAAATAATTTTTTTATTCTTCTTAATCACTTTTCTTACTTCTTTATTCTGATAGCCGAATACAATGATAATTTTATCAACTTTGCTCTTAAGTAATGCTAGCAGTGAATGATTAATTAAAGCTTTTTTTTTAAACTTTTTAATTAATTTATTTTCACTTTTAAGCCTTTTAGATTTTCCTGCAGCTAACAAAATAGCTTTGATCATCTTTAATCTCCAATTAAATGATGAGATAAAATTCTTATTTGGTTTTCAAGTCTATGTTCAAACAAATAAAGACCTTGCCAAGTCCCAAGGATTAATTTTTTATTTTTTAAACTTAAAGTTAATTGATTATTGGTAATTGCAGATTTTATATGGGCTGGCATATCATCTTTTCCTTCTGTGGTATGTTTGTATAATTTTTGATCCATTGGTACTAATTTATGAAAAAAATTTTTAAGATCATGTAATACATCTGGATCTGCATTTTCTTGAATAACCAATGAAGCGCTAGTATGCAATATATTAATATTTAAAATACCGTTTTGAATTTTTTGTTTATTGATCCAGTCTAAGGTATTTTCAGTAAAGTTGTAAAAACCCTGTCCTTCTGTATTAATTTTTATTTCTTCAAATATTTGTTGCATTTATTTTTTATAAGTCTCAGATACTAACTGGGCAATAATAGACAGTGCTATCTCTGGGGCTGACCTTCCACCTAGTTTAATACCAATTGGGCCATGTATTGAATTAATTTGTTCATTATTAAATCCTGCTTCTTTTAATCTTTGGCATCTATTTTCATGAGTTTTTTTGCTACCTAATGCTCCTATATAATAAAATTTTTTATTAAGAGCATGTTGTAATGCTGGATCGTCTATTTTGGGATCATGAGTTAATGCAACTAGTGCAGAGTTTTCATTTGTTTCTATTTCTTTGAAAGCTTCATCTGGCCATTTATTTATAATTTTCATATCAGGAAATCTTTGTTTCGATGCAAAATAGCCACGAGGATCTATAATAGAAATTTCAAAATTTAAACTTTTTGCAAAGTCTACTAGATATTGAGCTATATGAACTGCTCCTACTATTATAACTTTTATAGGCCTAATATATGTCTCAACAAATATCTCTGTATTTTCAATTATCCCATTCTTTTTTAATTTAAAAAAGTTGTCAATTTTCTCTTTATGAATTTCAAATTCTTTATTTAATAATTTTCCAGGCTCATAAATTTCACTTAATCCATTTTCAAGATTGGTCACAATTGCAAACTCAGTCTTTGAAGTTTTTTTTTTAATTATTTCTTTAAGTTGAGAGTGTTTCATTTAATTTAAATTATCTGTTCTAAATAGACTGCTATTTCACCACCACAAGCAAGTCCAACTTCCCAAGCACTTTCATTAGAAACTTTAAACTCAATTTTTTTACATGGTTTATTATCTTTAATTAAACCTATACATTCTCTTACTACCGCAGATTCTACACATCCACCAGAAACAGAGCCTGAAAAATCTCCTGTTTCATTTACAATCATTCTGCTTCCGACTTGCCTAGGTGATGAACCCCAGGTTTGAATTACTGTAGCAAGAACAACTTTTTGGTTCGCATTTAACCAATCATTTGCTTCTTCTAAGATTTTTTCATCAAATGAATTTTTCATTAGATGTAAAGGTATTACTGAAAGAAATATTTAGCAAGCATCAACAGCTTTTTTAGCAAAAGCTTTCACCATATTGGCTCTGTAATCTGAAGAGGCATGTATATCTGAATTCATTCCTGATGAAGATATTTTAACGCTATCTATGGCTGATGAAGAAAAATTCTTAGTTAATACTCCTGCTAAATCTTTATCGTTATACACACATGACTTAGCTCCAGTTACTCCAACATTTATTCCTGTTTTATGTTTTGCAACATAAACGCCTACTATAGCATATCGTGAAGCTGGATTTGGTAATTTTTGATAACTTGATTTTTGAGGTATTGAAAATTCAATTGACTCTATAACTTCGGTACTCTTAAGACAGGTTTCAAACATTCCTCTAAAAAACTTTTCTGCATCAATTGAACGGTTATTAGTATGTATAGTTGCATCTAAAGCAATACATGCTGAAGGATAATCTGCAGCAGGATCATTATTTGCTATTGAACCACCAATCGTACCTCTGTTTCTTACCTGTGGATCACCAATACCTTCTGCAAGAGCTGCTAATGAAGGAATTGCTTTTTTAACATCTTTTGAATTTGCTACCTCAGAATGCTTTGTTGTTGCTCCTATTGTAACTGTTTTTCCAGATACTTTAATTCCTGATAGTTTTTTTATTCTTTTAATATCTATAATATCTTTATAAGAAGCTAAGCCTAATTTCATTGAAGGTATAGTTGTCATTCCTCCAGCTAAAAAAGCTGAATTAGAGGATGATAGTTTTGATGCTTCTTTGACATCTTTTGCAGAATGATAATTAAATGTTTTCATAATTTCCTTTAAGCCGCCTTAGCATTAGATTTTTTCATTTCTTTACATGCTTTCCAAACTTTTTCCGCTGTTGCAGGTAAAGAAATTTCTTTTCCATCCAAAGCATTAATAACTGCGTTCATTACTGTTGGTGTTGCAGCTATAGTTCCTGCTTCTCCACATCCTTTGACACCTAATGGATTAGTAGTAGCCTTTGTACAAGTAAATCCTAAATTAAAGTCTGGAAGATCATCAGCTCTTGGCATTGTATAATCCATGTAAGAAGCTGTAATCAACTGACCAGAATCGTCATATTGAGCATTCTCATATAAAGCTTGCCCAATTCCTTGAGCTAATCCACCATGAACTTGGCCTTCAACAATTAGTGGGTTCACTATAGTTCCAAAATCATCAACTGCTGTGTATTTATCAAGTTTTACATGACCTGTTTCAGGATCTATCTCAACTTCACAAATATGTGATCCTGCTGGAAAAGAAAAATTAGCTGGATCAAAAAAAGATGATTCTATCAATCCTGGTTCATCTCCCTCTGGTAAAGGCGATTTAACTTCGTCTCTTACTCCGGGTAGATAACTTGCAAAAGCAACTTCTCCAATTGTTTTCTTTTTATTTGATTTTGCAACAACAAATTCTCCATTTTTAAAATCAACTTCATCAGGACTTGCTTCAAGCATTTTGGCAGCAATTCTTTTTCCTTTATTAACTATTTTTTTGCATGCATTAACTATTGCTATTCCTCCAACAGTTAAAGATCTTGAACCATATGTTCCCATACCAAATGTACCTTTATCAGTATCACCATGAACAACATCAATATTTTCAATTGGAACACCTAATTCATCGGCAGCAATTTGTGCAAATGTAGTTTGATGACTTTGTCCATGACTATGAGAACCAGTATAAACAGTAACTTGTCCTGTTGGATTAAATCTTACTTCGGCAGACTCCCATAAACCTACTCCACAACCTAACATCATCACTACTGGAGAAGGTGCAATTCCACATGCTTCAAAATAAGAAGTAACACCTATACCTCTAAGCTTACCTTTTGATTCTGATTCTTTTCTTCTAGCAGCGAAACCATCATAATCTGCCATTTCTTTTGCTTTATTTAATCCAGCAACATAATCACCTGAGTCTATTTGGTGAACTAAAGTTTGTTTAAATGGAAATTCCGTAGGAAAATTTTTCATTCTTATTTCAATTGGATCCATACCTAATTCCATTGCAGCCTTATCTACAATTCTTTCAATAGTATAAGTAGCTTCAGGTCTTCCTGCTCCCCTATAAGCATCTACTGGTGCAGTATTTGTATAAACTGCTTTTACATTAGAATATGCTGCTGGCATTATATAAACACCCGTTGCACATGGTCCAAATAAATACGTTGGTGTTACAGTTCCAAATACTCTTGCATAAGCACCTAGGTTTGCAATTGTTTCATTTTTAAATCCTAAAAACTTGCCATCGTTAGTAACAGCTAGTTCCGCATGAGTAATATGATCTCTTCCATGAGTGTCTGTTAAAAAAGACTCTGTTCTTTCAGCTACCCATTTAATAGGTCTCTCTATTTTTTTAGATGCCCAGCTACAAACTATTTCTTCGTTATATAGATTGATTTTTGATCCAAAACCCCCACCTACATCTGGTGCAACAACTCTTAATTTATTTTCAGGAGCAACGCCTCCAAAAGCAGACATAATCAATCTTGATAAATGTGGATTTTGACTTGTAGTGTAACAAGTTATTTCTTCTGAAGCTGTGTTGTAATCTATTACACAAGCTCTTGGTTCCATAGCATTAGGAATAAGTCTATTATTATTAATATCTAGCTTTATAATTTTATCTGCTTTCTCAAATGCCTCTTTAACTTTTTGTCTATCACCAAGCAACCAATCGTAACAAAGATTTTTATCTATACCATCGTGTATTGCTTCACTATTCATTGCTTCACCTAAATTAGAAACTGCCTTTAAAACTTTGTAATCAATCTTTACTAAATCAGCTGCTGCTCTAGCCTCATCTAAAGTTTCAGCAAAAACTACAGCTACAGGATCCCCAACAAAATTTACACTATCTTTTGCTAATGGTGGGTTTGCAGGACATTTCATTTCTGAACCATCTTCACTTCTAATAGCCCATCCAGCGATTAAACCTCCAATTTTGTCTTGCGCTATATGTTCTCCTGTTAAAATATCTACTACTCCTGAAGATTTAAGAGCTTTAGATGTATCAATTTTTTTTATTTTTGCTCTTGCGTGTGGAGATCTAATAAATATGGCATATGTTTGGTTAGCAATATTAATATCAGAAGTATATCTACCCTTACCTGTCAAAAATCTTTTGTCTTCTTTTCTTTCAACTCTCGATCCCACTAAACTTGCCATTTTAACTCCTACATTTTTGAAGCAGCTTCTTTAACAGCTGCAACAATATTATGGTATCCTGTACATCTACAGATATTACCTTCCAACCAATCTCTTATTTCTTGATCACTTGGATTTTTTTTATTTTTTAAAAGATCAACTGCACTCATGACCATGCCAGGTGTGCAAAATCCACACTGCAATCCGTGCATTTTTTTAAATGCTTCTTGCATTGGATGTAATTTTCCATTTGAGGCTAAACCTTCAATTGTTGTAACTTTTGAGCCATTAAGATCTACTGCTAATGCTGTACAGCTTTTTATTGATTTTCCATCAACATGAACAACACATGCACCGCATTGGCTTGTATCACATCCAATATGAGTTCCTGTTAAATTCAAAATATCTCTTAGTAAACTTGATAATGTTGTGTGATCTTGTATTTCTTTTGAAACTTTCTTACCGTTAACTTCTATTGCAATTTTTTTCATAAGGCTCCGCTCCTTATTAATTGTCTTAAGTTAAACATACAATAATGTCACACTCAACTTTAAAAAATATAAAGATTCTAGTATTACGCGATTCAACTAATTAAATAAATCACAACAGCTGCGAATATTACAATGGATATATAAATTAGCGCTTTGTTTTGTGGTTTTTTTTCAGTAGGTACTTCAATTTTTTCAATATTTTCCTTTATAGTTTTTTTATCACCTTGGTCATTTGAAACTAATTCAGAAAATTTTCCAAAAAAAATATCAGCCATTTTTTTTGCAGTCATATCAATTAAACGTGAGCCAACCTGAGCAATTTTTCCTCCAACATTTGCTTCAACTGTATAAGTAAGTTTAGTGCCATTATCTTCATCCTCTAAACTAACTGTGGCTTCTCCATTTGCAAAGCCTACTGGTGAGTTTCCTGAACCAGTAATTTTGTAACTATGGGGAGGATTTAAATCCGTAAGCTCAATATCTCCAGTAAAACTAGCATTAAATGGTCCAATTTTGTTCGTTGCCGTTGCAGTAAACTCTGTTTCGGATTTTTTTATAAATTCTTCACATCCTGGTATTGTTTTTTGTAAAATTTCAGGATCGTTTAATGCTTCCCAAACTTTTTGTTTTTCTAAGTTTATTTGATATGATCCAGAAAGTTTCATTAATACAATAAAACTTTAACACAAATAATTATGGATGATAATACAAAAAAGGAATTACAATCAGCGGCATTCGAAAGATTAATTAAACACCTCAGAGAAAGAAAAGATGTACAAAATTTGGATTTAATGAATTTGGCTGGATTTTGCAGGAATTGCTTATCGAAATGGTATAAGGAAGAAGCAGAAAAAAAAGGTATTTCAATATCGGATACTGATGCAAGAGCGCATGTATATGGAATGCCATATTCTGAATGGAAAGAAAAATATCAAAAGTAATTTTTTAATTAGTGATAAAATTTCTTCCTTTAATATTTATTTTACTTTGGTCTTCTGCTTTTATAACAACAAAACCTATAGTTGATTACAGCGATCCCTTTGCAGCTTTAAGTTTTAGATTTTTAATAGTTGCAATAGGATTTTATTTTTTTTCATTATTTTCAAAGCATAAAATTTTAGTTCATTCAAAAAATATTTTACCATCAATTTCCACAGGAGTATTGTTTCATGGTGTTTATCTTGGTGGTGTTTTTTATTCAATTTCTATTGGTCTTCCAACTGGAATTGCAGCTTTAATAGTCACGCTTCAGCCTGTGCTAACAAATGCTTTGGCTGGTCCTGTTTTAAATGAAAAAGTGACATTGAATAAATGGCTGGGAGTTTTATTAGGATTTATTGGAGCAGTTTTAGTTATTGGTTTTGATATAGGTAAATCATTACCAACTTTTGGAGTTGTTGCTGTAATTATTTCTTTAATTGCAGTCACTTCTGCAACACTGTGGCAAAAAAAGATCAGTAATAATTTGCCTTTATCAGTTAGTAATATGTATCAAGCCTTGGGAGGCTTTTTATTTCATTTATTTGTAATTATTTTTTTTATCCAAAAACCATTTATAAATTTTTCAAAAACTTTTGTTATCTCAATGAGTCATCAAATATTTTTGGTTTCCTTTGGAGCATTTACTATTTTAATGTATTTAATAAAAAAAAACTCAGCAAGCAAGACTGTTTCTGTATTTTTTTTAATACCACCTACATCAGCAATTATGGCTTTTGTTTTTTTGGGAGAAAATTTAGATTTTATCGATATTTTTGGATTTTTAATTGCAACCTTGGGAGTTTATATTGCAACAAGAGAAAAAAATTAAAATTTTATTTTTCTTTAAGTCTAGGAAATAATTCTACAAAATTACAAGGTTTATGATTAATGTCTAACTGATGTACTAAAATTTCATCCCAAGCATCAGTTACTCCTCCAGAAGATCCTGGTAACGCAAATATATATTTACCATTAGCTAGTATTGCACAAGCTCTTGATTGAATAGACGAAGTGCCGACAGTTTTTAAACTAATTGTTCTAAATATCTCACCAAATCCTGGTATGTGTTTATCTGCTATTTCATCTAATGCCTCAGGTGTAATGTCTCTTCCGGTCAATCCAGTGCCACCTGTTGTTATTATTACATCAATTTTTTTTTTCTTGGTCCAGTCTTTTAATATTTTTTTAATTGCTTTTTTGCTATCTTTGCAAATTTTTCTATCTACTAAATTATGATTAGCCTTGCTTATTTTATCTACCAAAATATTTCCTGACTTATCGGTTTTTAAAGTTCTTGTATCGGTAACTGTTAATAATGCTATATTTACATTCATAAAATTTAAATGATTATATTATCAATTTTATTTTTTGTAACTGCTATATTATATGCCAGTGTTGGTTTTGGAGGTGGCTCAACTTACCTAGCGCTAATGTTAATTTGGGATATTCCTTATTATATTTTTCCAGTAATAGCTTTAATATGTAATATATTTGTAGTTTCGGGAAATAGCTTTAATTATATAAAGGCAGGAAATCTTAATTTAAAATTATTGTTACCATATCTAATAGGATCAATACCTTTGGCTTTTATTGGTGGCTCCTTACAAATAGATAAAAACCTATTTGAAATTTTTTTATTTATAGTTTTGGCAATTGCTGGAACACTACTTTTAATAAATTTCAAATCATATGATGATAATGAATCGAGCTATAAAGATATTCCAATTTTAATATCAATTTTAATCGGAGGAATATTAGGTTTTGTTTCTGGAGTAGTTGGAATTGGAGGTGGAATATTTTTAAGTCCTATTCTTTTTTTGATTAAAGCAGCTAAACCAAAACACATTGTTACTGCAGCATCTTTGTTTATTTTTATTAATTCTATATCTGGTGTTATTGGTCAATTAACCAAAAATATAGTTTTAAGCGATATATCAAATTATTGGTATTTATTTTTAGTTGTGATTATTGGCGGTCATATTGGAAATTATTTAAATTTAAAAATATTTCCAACAAGACTTCTTGCGTTAATAACATCCGTCCTGGTATTATTTGTTGCAATTAGGATAGGTATTAAATTGTTTTTATAATATGGATTTAAACTACTTTAAAGAAATAAGAGTTTTAGATGCTGGTATGGGTCAAGAGTTGCTTGCGAGAGGGCTTGTAACCAAAGGAACTCTTTGGTCAGCTACTTCATTAATAGATGAAAAATTTAATAGTTTAGTAGTTGACACTCATTTATCTGCTATCGAAGCAGGAGCAGAAGTAATATTAACAAATACTTTTACTACCAGAAGGGTGAGAATGGAGCAAAATCAAGTTGGAGATCTTTTTCAATTTGCAAACAAAAAAGCTTGTGAGCTTGCTACAAAGGCAAAAGAATTATCAAAAAGAAATATTTTAATTGCAGGTAGCCTTCCTGCTCAAAACAATACATATGAAATTGATAAAAGAGATAAAAAAATAATTGAAAAAAATTTTTTTGATCAAGCTAATATAATTTATCCTTATATTGATTTTTTTTATTTAGATGTTCTATCTAGTGGTCGAGAAGTAGAAATAGCATTAAATATAATTCATAAATTAAATAAACCAGTGCTAGTCGGTCTGCATTTAAAGAAAAATGGCAAACTGCCATCTGGTGAAACAATTACAGAAATAGTAAAAAAATATAAGAACGCTAACTGGTTAGGTGTGGTTGCAGCATGTGTATCACTAGAAATAATAGAACAAACGGCAGATGAATTAAAAAACTTAGATATCCCATTTGGTTTTAAAGCAAATTTATGGGCAGTAGAAGAACCCTTGCCTGTACATAGATTTAATACAGCTGGACACAATGAGGTTGGAAAAAATCCAAATATTACTTTAGGAAAAAGAGAAGAAATTACAGGCAAAGTATTCTGTGAATTTGCTAAAAAAATTAGTAAAAAAGGTGCAACAATTTTAGGTGGTTGTTGTGAAACAGATTCATCTCACATTAAAGAATTATCTAAACTGAAGTAACTTTAATTTTATTTGATGTTTTAACTAAATAAATTCCTAAAATAACTAACAATAATGAAACAATAACTTTTGAAGTTATAAGTTCATTTAAAAATATATATCCAAGAATAACTCCAAATATTGGAATTAGAAACGCAACCTGAGATTGGAAAATTACACCATTATTTTTCAAAATATGAAATCTCAATAACCACGCAACGCCAGTTGGAAAAACTCCAAGATATAATAATGCAATCATAGAATCTAAACTTGGAGATAGATTCCATGGCTGTTCAAAGAACATTGAGATTGGAAATACAATTATTGATCCCCAAATTAATATTGAAGCTGTGACATTTTCATTTTTCTTTTTACTTATTTTTAAAGTTAAAATTCCTCCAATAACATAACATGTGGAGCCTAATAAAATTGCGAGAGCATAAAGTATATTTTCTGTATTAATTAATACTTTGTCTGAAAATAAAAAAACTATTCCTGAAAATCCAATTAATATTCCAACACTCTTAAACCAACTAAATTTTTCATTTTCAGTAAAAAAATGAGCAAGAATAGTTGCGCTTAGAGGTGTAGTTGCCATAAGAATTGCAGCAAGATTACTTTGTACTTTTTGAACGCCATAAGCGATTAAAAAAAATGGTATTACTAGATTTATGAATCCAATTGATGCAAACCATAACCAGTCTTTTGAAAATGCCTCGATCTTTATTCTTTTTGCTAAACATAAAAGTACAACTGGTATAGCTCCAAGAAAAATTCTAAAAAATGCAATTGTTATAGGTCCAAAAGAATATGTTGCAATTTTAATATTAAAAAATGCAGATGCCCAGATCAAAGATAAGGTTCCTAGTAGTAAATAATCTAGGGGTTTTGGATTTCTCATTCAGATATATCTTTGACTGATCCTTTTGTAATTTTACAAAGATTATCAAAATTAATTTTGAAAATACTATGAGGATGGCCTGCGGCCGCAAATAAATTTGTAAATCTTGCTAATGAATCGTCTATAAAAATATCAACTTTATTTAAATGGCCCACTGGAGAAACTCCTCCAATTGTAAAGCCTGTTATTTCTTTTACTTGATCAGCGTTAGCCATACTTACATCTTTTTCATTTAGCAATTTTTTTATTTTATTTAAGGAACACCTCTTATCACCCGCAACTAAACATAACAAGAATGAGCTTTGTCTTCTAAGTAATAAGCTTTTTACAATAGAACCAATTTCAGTTTTTAAACTTTCTGCAGCATCTTTTGCTGTTCTAGCTGTTGTATCTAAGTTTTGGACTTTTATCGATTGATCAAAATCATTCAAAACCTTCAATACTCTCTTTACTGATTCTTTATTTAATAAATCTTCCATTCAACTAATAATTGTAACAATTTGTGAATTGATAATTTCATATTAATAACCATTTATCCATGTAAGAAATGCATAGGTGATATCTTATTATATTATCTTCTTATTACCGCATTTTTTGATATTAAGATCATACTAAATTTAAAAATTATGAGTTCAAACAAAGTATTAAAATTGATGAAAGACAAAGAGATCGAATTTGTTGACTTAAGATTTACAGATCCAAGAGGTAAATTGCAACATTTAACGATGGACTCAACAATTGTTGATGATGACATGCTTAACGATGGAGTATTTTTTGATGGATCTTCCATAGCTGGTTGGAAAGCTATCAATGAGTCAGACATGATTTTAAAACCTGATTTAAGTAGACAGGTAATTGATCCTTATACTTCTCATAATACTCTCATTATATTTTGTGACATCTTAGACGCAGTCAAAAAGACTCCTTATGAAAGAGATCCGAGAGGAATTGCTAAAAAAGCTGAAGCTTATTTGAAAAAATCTGGCGTTGGTGATAAAGCATATTTTGGGCCTGAGCCAGAATTTTTTGTTTTTGATGATGTAAAAATTAAAAATGAAATGAATGAAATAGGATTTAAGATTGATAGTTCAGAAGGCCCTTACAACTCAGGAAAAAATTACGAAAACGGAAATATGGGACATAGACCAGGAGTAAAAGGTGGATATTTCCCAGTACCTCCAGTTGATAGTGCTCAAGACATGAGAGGCGAATATTTAAAAGGATTAAGAGAAGTTGGTATTACAGTTGAAAAACACCATCACGAAGTTGCTCCAAGTCAACATGAGCTTGGAATGTTATATAATACTTTAGTAACACAAGCTGATAACGTTCAACTTTATAAATATGTAGTACAAATGGTCTCTCATTCTTTTGGAAAAACTGCAACCTTTATGCCTAAGCCTGTAAAAGGTGATAATGGTTCAGGAATGCATACACACCAATCAATTTGGAAAGGGAAAAATCCAATATTTTCTGGAAACAAATATGCAGGTTTATCAGACACTGCACTTCATTATATTGGAGGTATATTAAAACATGCTAAAGCTATTAATGCTTTTTCAAATGCAACAACAAATAGTTATAAAAGATTAATTCCAGGTTTTGAAGCTCCAGTTTTGTTAGCTTACTCAGCAAGAAATAGATCTGCTTCATGTAGAATTCCAATTACTTTAAGTAAAAAAGGTGCAAGATGTGAAATAAGATTTCCTGACGCCGCAGGAAACCCATATTTAACTTTTTCAGCAATGTTAATGGCTGGATTAGATGGTATTAAGAATAAAATTAATCCTGGTAAACCACTTGACGAAGATTTATATGCTTTGCCAGAAGATAAAGTAAAAAATATTCCAACTGTATGTGGATCGCTAAGAGAAGCAATGGAAAGTTTAGATAGAGATAGAAGTTTTTTAAAACAAGGCGGTGTATTCACTGATGACCAAATTGATGCATTTATAGCATTAAAATTTGAGGAAATTTATAATCTTGAACATACTCCACACCCTATGGAGTTTGAAATGTATTATAGCTCTTAAATTATTTTTTACTTTTTAATATTTTATCGTCAGCAATTTTATTTTTATTTACACCTTTTTTAATAGTGTATTCCAAAGTACCATGTGCCCCAGCTTCAACTGCTTTTCGCTGAGTTCTGAATAGTTCCTTTTCTCTTTTGCTTTCTGCTAATTTATTAGCATGTTTTTCTAAATGTTTAGTGTCTCTCATCAACCACTTTTATATCTTAAATGATTCTCCACATCCACATCTTTCAGTTTCGTTTGGATTTTTAAAGACAAAAGATGAGGAAAATTCTTCTTTTTTATAGTCCATTTCGGTTCCTAAAAGGTACATTATAGCGCCTGGATCTACAAAAAGTTTTACCCCTTTTTCCTCAATTATTTCATCATTTGGATTAATTTCCTGTGTATATTCCATTATATAAGACATGCCTGCACAACCACCAGACTTAACACCTACTCTTACACCAACAGCGTTACTTTCTGCTTTTGACATAATTTCTTTTATTCTTTGAGCAGCATTATCACTTAATGTAATTATTTGTTTCATCATAAATTTAATTCTAATTTTGCAGACTCTGTCATCATTGATTTATCCCACGGAGGGTCCCATACTAAATTTAAATCAACATTCTTTACTTCTTTAATTTCTTTAACACTGTTTTTTACTTCATTAGGCAAACTTTCAGCTACCGGACAGTTAGGTGAAGTTAAAGTCATATCAATTTTAACATTATTCTTATCATCAATAATTATATCATATATTAAGCCTAACTCATAAATATTAACTGGTATTTCTGGATCATAGATCTTTTTTATTTCAGCAATAACTTTATCTTTTAATTCCATTATACCTCCAAGCTTTCACTATTAATTTCATTTTGAGACTTATCTATAGCTGATGTCAATGTGTGCCAAGATAGTGTTGCACATTTAACTCTCATTGGATATTGTTTTACTCCTGATAAACACATTAATTTAGTTTTTTCATCTTCTTTCAAAAGGTTTGTTTTAATTTCATCTTTTTCTTTAATCATTTCTAAAAAATCATTTACAATTTCTTTTACTTCTTTTTCTTCTTTTCCTTTTAGCAAATCAGTCATTATTGATGCCGAAGCCATTGAAATTGCACAGCCTTGACCTTCAAATGAAATATCTTCTAATCTTTTATTATCATTTAGCTTTAAAAAAATATGAACCTTATCACCACATAAAGGGTTGTGTCCTTTTGCATCTTTATTAAAATTTTCTGTTTTTCTTAAATTTCTAGGATTTTTTCCGTGATCTAAAATTATTTCTTGGTAAAGTTCTTTTAAGTTCATTTTAGTTCAAATATTTTTTTACATTTATTAATTGACGAATTCAGTTTATCTAGATCATCCTTAGTATTATAAACTCCTAATGATGCCCTTGCAGAAGCAGCTATATCAAGTTTGTCATGTAATATTTGACAACAGTGATGACCGGCTCTTATGGCAACGCCATCTTCATCTAAAATAGTTGCTATATCATGGGGATGTATTCCATCAATAGTAAAGGATAGAACTGATCCTTTTCTTTTTGGATTTCCAATTAATTTAACAGAATTATTTTTTCTTAATATCTCTTGACCATATTCAATAAGTTCTTTTTCATGTTTAATGATGTTCTCCATCCCTATTTTGTTTAGAAATTTAATAGACTCATCAAATGCTATTACTTGTGCCGTTGCCATTGTTCCAGCTTCATATTTATTTGGCAAGTCACCGTAGGTTATGCCTTCTTTTTTGACTTCACCTATCATTCCTCCACCACCTTGGTACGGGGGTAATTCCTCTAACCATTTTTTTTTTGCATAAAGAATACCTAAGCCTGTTGGTCCATACATTTTATGACATGAGATGGCATAAAAATCACAATCTAAGTCTTGCATATCTAATTTTAAATGTGGAGCTCCCTGACAACCATCTACCAATACTGGTATATTTTTTGAGTGAGCTAGTTGAACTATTTCTTTAATTGGTAAAATAGCTCCAGTAACATTTGATAAATGAGTTACTCCTATAATTTTAGTTTTTGGCGTAATTTTTTTTTCTATACTCTCTAAAGTAACTTCTCCATCTTCATTTATCTCTGCAAACTCTATTTTAATACCCTTGGATTTTCTTAAATAATGCCAAGGAACATAGTTTGAGTGATGTTCAAGCTCAGTTAATAAAACTTCATCACCTTCTTCCAAATGATTTTGGCCAAAAGTACTTGCTACTAAATTTATTGCTTCTGTAGCTCCTTTGGTAAAAACAATTTCATTTGCATCTTTTGCATTAATAAATTTTTGAACTGAAGTTCTAGTATTTTCATATAAATTTGTTGCTGCGACTGCAAGGTAATGAACACTTCTTCCAACGTTAGAAAATTCTTTAGTATAAAAATCATAAATTCTATCAACAACTACTCTTGGTTTTTGAGAAGAATTAGCACTGTCTAAATAAACAAGATCATTATTATGAACTTTATTATCAAAAATAGGAAACTCTTTTTTTATATTACTAATGTTCATTGTTTTAAGCTCATAATATTTTTTATTAAATTTTTTATTTCAGAATCTGTAATTTTTTCAACAACATCTAATAGGAAACCATTAATTAAAAGCTTTTTTGCTTCTTGATAATTTAATCCTCTAGACATTAAATAAAATATTGAATCTTCATTCAAACTTCCAGATGCAGAACCGTGAGAACATTTAACGTCATCAGCATAAATTTCTAATTCTGGCTTGGCATTAAATTCTGTATTGTCATTTAATAAGATAGCTTTACTTAATTGATAACCGTCTGTTTTTTGAGCTTTTGAATCAACAAAAATTTTTCCTTGATAAACTGCTTTTGATGTATCTTCTAAAACACCTTTGATTAATTGATAACTTTTAGTATTTTCAGCTAAATGATTTATATTAGTTTTAATTTCATGATGCTTTGTTTCATCTAAGATAAAAACTCCATTCACAAATGCTGAAGCATATTTTCCATTAAGATTACAATTTATTTCATTTTTTATAAATTCTGATCCGGACGATAGGAGAAATATTTCTGATACACTATTAGAATCTTGATTAATATTACTAAAAGAATATTTTATATTACTATTTGAATTATTATCAATTTTATAATTTTTTAAGATAGAATTTTTTTGAATATCAAAGTTATAATTAATATTTATAAAATTAGTAATTGATCTATCGTTAAAAAATTCAATAAGTTTTAAAGAACTATTTTCTTCAAGAGATATATTAACCTTTAAATTAATACTTTTTGAAATCAAATCTTTATTGGTAATATTGTAAATAACTAAAGGTTTTTTAAGCGAATAGTTTTTTTTGACAATTAGTTTAAAATATTTATTTACAAATGCATTATTCAAAAAAAGTAAAGAATTATTGGCATTGTTAGATTTTTCTAAAACTAAATCATCTAATATTTCAATTTTATTTTTTTCTTCATAATCAAACTCTATTTTTTCTATTCTACCATTTACAAAAACAAGTTTATTATGTTCTAAACCATCAATGAAAATGGACTGATCTATTTTATTTGGCTTTGATAAATCGTTATAAAAACTTAAATTTTTAATATTTTTAGAAATTATTTGATTAAGATCTGAAAATTTCCAGTTTTCCTCTCTTCTGTTGGGAAACCCTTTTTCAATAAAATTTTCAAAATTTTTTCTTTTAATTTCAACATTCTTTTTAGAAAAATTTGATGTTTCTAATAACTTTTCAAAATCTATTTTTAATTGTTCTTCCATTTAATTAAAATTTTCATATCCTTTCTTTTCCAATTCTAATGCAAGTTCTGGACCTCCAGATTTAATTATTTTACCACTCATCAATACATGAACATAATCAGGTTTTATATAATCTAATAATCTTTGGTAGTGTGTAATTATTAAAAATGAATTATCTTTTTTTCTTAGTGAGTTTACCCCATCAGCAACAATTTTAAGTGCATCAATATCTAAACCAGAATCAGTCTCGTCCAAAATTGAAAGTTTTGGATTTAAAATAGACATTTGTAATATTTCATTTTTTTTTTTTTCACCGCCAGAAAATCCTACATTTAATTGTCTATTTAATTTTTCTTCATCAAATTTTAATTCTTTCGCTTTTAATTTTACTAATTTTAAAAATTCTATTGCATCAAGTTCTTTTTCTCCTCTGGCTTTTCTAATAGCATTAAGTGATGTTTTTAAAAAAATATTCGTATTCACTCCTGGTATTTCTAAAGGATATTGAAAAGCTAAAAATATTCCTTTGTGCGCTCTTTCTTCAGTTTCAAGTTCAAAAATATTTTTATTTTCAAATAAAATTTCTCCTGAAACATCGTACCCTTTTTTTCCTGATAAAATATTAGATAAAGTACTTTTTCCTGATCCGTTCGGTCCCATTATCGCATGCACCTCACCTGGTTTTATTTCAAGATTAAAGTTATTTAAAATTGATTTATTTTCTATATCAGCCTTCAAATTTTTTATTTTTAACATTTAACCAACACTTCCTTCTAAGCTTATTCCTACAAGTTTCTGCGCTTCAACGGCAAACTCCATAGGCAATTGTTGTAGGACTTCTTTGCAAAACCCATTAACAATTAATCCTACAGCTTCTTCAGGATTTAAACCTCTCTGTTGACAATAATGAAGTTGTTCTTCACTTATTTTAGAAGTAGTAGCTTCATGAGCTATATTAGATTCTGGATTTTTATTTTTAATATAAGGAACAGTATGAGCCCCACATTTATTACCCATAAGTAAAGAGTCACATTGCGTATAATTCCTCGAGTTTTTAGCTTTAGAAGATATGTCCACTAACCCTCTATAAGTCATATCAGAAAAACCTGCGCTAATTCCTTTTGAAATAATTTTACTCTTTGTGTTTTTACCTAAATGAATCATCTTTGTTCCTGTGTCAGCTTTTTGATGATTGTTTGTAATTGCAATCGAATAAAACTCTCCAATAGAATTATCCCCTTGGAGAATGCAGCTAGGATATTTCCAAGTAATTGCCGATCCTGTTTCTACTTGTGTCCATGAAATCTTAGAATTTGTTCCTTTGCATAAACCTCTTTTAGTTACAAAATTATAAATTCCTCCTTTTCCATTTTCATCTCCAGGATACCAATTTTGTACTGTTGAATATTTAATTTCAGCATTGTCTAGAGCAACTAGTTCTACGTTTGCTGCATGAAGTTGATTTTCATCTCTCATGGGAGCAGTGCAGCCCTCTAGATAACTTACATAGCTTCCCTTATCTGCAATAATTAATGTTCTTTCAAATTGTCCTGTTTGAGAAGCATTAATTCTAAAGTATGTAGATAGCTCCATCGGACATTTAACACCTGAAGGAATATAAACGAAAGAGCCGTCTGTAAAAACAGCCGAGTTTAAAGTTGCAAAATAGTGATCAGTAAGAGGAATTACAGATCCTAAATATTTTTTTACAAGTCCAGGATGCTTTTGTATTGCCTCAGAAATTGAACAAAAAATTACTCCCACTTCATTTAATTTGTCTTTAAATGTTGTTGCTACAGAAACAGAGTCAAAAACTGCATCTACAGCAATACCATTTAATCTTTGCTGTTCTTGTAATGGTATACCTAGTTTTTTATAAGTTTCTAAAAGTTTAGGATCAAGTTCATCAATGCTTTTAGGTTTTTCACTCGCACTTTTAGGAGCTGAATAATAATAAATATCCTGGTAATCAATTTTTGGATATTTTGGTTTTTGCCAATTTGGCTCCTTTAAATTTTTCAATCTTTCAAAAGCTTTCATTCTCCAATCAAGCATCCATTTTGGTTCTTTCTTAGCTTTAGATATGAATTCAATAACTTCTTTATTCAGGCCTTTGGGTGCTCTGATATTTTCAATATCAGTTGTAAATCCATATTTGTAATCTTTTAATTTATCAATTTGTTTTTCTCTCATTTAAATTCTGTTATCTCTTTTGTTTATAAGATCACTTAATTTTTTTTTTTCAAAAAAAACATTAATATAATCTTCGAGTTCATCCCATAAATTGTGGGTAATGCATTTTGCACTTTTGCCATTACATCCTTTTTTAGAATGCTTTTCACAACCTACTGTTTTTATTTTTTCTTCAACTGCAGAAAGTACTTCTGAAATATTAATTTCAGATGCATTTTTATTTAGCGTGTAGCCTCCTTTTTTTCCTCTTACGCTAGTAACAATTTTATTTTTTTTTAATTTTAAAAATAATTGTTCTAAATAAACTAATGATATGCCTTGTCTTAAAGATATATCTCTAAGAGAAACTGGCTCACTAGGATCAAACTTTGCAAGATCCGCAAGTGCCATTACTGCATATCTACCTTTGCTTGATAATTTCATATTTTCCGCAATCCACGCGCTTTATATATACCTGACTAATTTAGTCAAGATTATAACATATTTAAAGACTTGCTTTTTGTCGCTCAATTTTGATAGAAAAATGTAATTTTTTTTTGAGAATAATTATCAATATCTTTTATGGATAGCAAAATAGTAGAAATATTTATACCTGGGCCAGCTGGAAGACTTGAAGCAAAATATTATAAAAGTAAAAAAAATACTTCTCCAATTGCTTTAGTTCTTCATCCTCATCCTCAATATGGAGGAACAATGAATAATAAAGTAGTTGTTGATACATTTCATGTATTTATGGATAATGATTTTTCAGTTTGCAGAGTAAATTTCAGAGGTGTGGGAAAAAGTGATGGAGAATTTGATAATGGTCAAGGTGAACTTGCTGATGCTGCTGCTGCACTTGATTGGCTAGAAAGAGAAAATTTTGATAATTCACAATGTTGGATTTCAGGATTTTCTTTTGGTTCTTTAATATCGATGCAGTTATTGATGAGAAGACCTGAAATAAATAGATTCATAGCAATTTCTCCACAACCAAATGTTTATGATTTTTCATTTTTATCTCCATGTCCATCCTCAGGCTTGATGATCTATGGAAAAAAAGATGAGCTAGTGCCTGCTAGTAATATTAATGAATTAAATAAAAGACTAAGTGCCCAGAAAGGAATTAAAGTTGAATTTGAAGCAGTACCAGAAGCTAATCATTTTTTTTCAAAAAGTGATCAAGTGCTTATTAAGTCCTTAAATAAATATATTAAAAAAGAGTCTGCTCTATATTAAAAATTTTTAATCATTACACCACCAGTACATGGTTTTTTGCATCCAGTAGTTTCAGGAAAAGAAATAGGTAATCCAAGATATGATCGTATAGCAAGATAACCGAACGCTTGAGACTCTATAAAACTACCATCTATATCAAGTTCGTCAATTTGAATAATTTTATTTTTTATTTTTTTTTGAATTGAATCAATTAAAAATTTATTTTTTCTCCCTCCTCCACTGACGTAAACATTACTATCTGATAATTTTTTAGATAAAATATCTGCTGTTAATTCTGTTATTGTTGCAGCTCCATCTTCTAAAGAAAGACCTTTTGCAAAAGAAATATTAAAATCATTAACATCAAGAGATTTATTTTTTCTAGTTTCATTATAATAAAAATTATCTATTGTTTGTTCTAAAATAAATTTGTCTATCTTCCCTGATTTTGCGATATCTCCATTATTATCAAAATTTTTATTAGAATTAACTCTTATCCATTTATCTATTAAACAATTGCCTGGACCTATATCCATACTTATCATGTCATAATTTTTGTTTATAGATGTAATATTTGCAATACCACCAATATTTAATATTATAATTGGTAATTTAATTTTTCCTTCTTCTTTAAAAGTTTGAGCTAACAATTTATGGTAAATTGAAGCTAGTGGAGCACCTTGACCTCCATTTTTTAAATCATTTTGTCTGAAGTTATAAATAACTATTTTTTTAGTCAATTGTGATAATAGATTTCCATCTCCCAATTGTTTAGTAATTTTATTTTTAGGGTCATGAAATATTGTTTGACCATGAAAACCTACCAAATCAATTTCAGTTTTTGATTTTTTTATGATTTCGTTAACAATATTCGCATGAAATATTGCAATTTCTCTTTCTAGTAGCTGTATTTCATCTAAATATGTTTTTAAATCATCTTTTCTTAAGATTTTATCCCTTATATTTATTAATTTACTATAAAACTCTTGTTTATATTCAAAATATTCATCGAATATTATTGAATATACTCTATTACCGTCTGATTTAATTATTGAAGCATCTACTCCATCCATTGAAGTTCCGCTCATTAAGCCTAAAGCTATATAATTCTTTCCCATTCTTATTTTTTTTTATTAAATAATGTATATTGTGGAACTATAGACCTATGAATAAATTTTTAAAAGAATTTAAAGATAGAGGGTATTTCTACCAATGCACTAGTGAAGATGAATTATCAAAATTGCTAGATAAAGAAAAAATCAAAGCTTATATTGGGTTTGATTGCACGGCTGAAAGTCTTCATGTTGGAAGTTTGCTTCAAATAATGTGTTTAAGATTGATGCAAAAGCACGGTCATAGACCAATTGTACTTATTGGAGGTGGAACAACTAGAATTGGCGATCCTTCCGGAAAAGATAAAACAAGAAAAATTCTAACTGAAGAAGAAATAGAAAAAAATATTAAAAATATTGAAAAAATTTTAATAAATTATTTAGATAATGATGATCCAAAAACTAAGCCTATATTTGTAAACAATTATTCTTGGCTTAAAGGATTAAATTATATTTCTTTCCTAAGAGATATTGGTAAACATTTTACAATAAACAAAATGCTTACTTTTGAAAGTGTAAAAACTAGACTGGATAGAGAGCAGTCTTTAAGTTATATGGAATTTAATTATATGATCTTGCAAGCATATGATTTTTTAGAGCTAAATAAAAATGAAAATTGTACTTTGCAAATTGGTGGCTCAGATCAATGGGGAAATATTGTTAATGGAACTGAATTAATTAAAAGATATTCAAACAAACACGCTTATGGTTTAACAACTCCACTTATTACCTTAGCATCAGGAGCTAAAATGGGGAAAACAGAAACTGGTGCTATTTGGTTAGATAAAAAATTATTGTCATCTTATGATTATTGGCAATTTTGGAGAAATACAGATGATAGAGATGTGATTAAATTTTTAAAAATGTTTACAGATTTAAATATAGATCAAATAAACAAAATTAAAGATGAAGATATCAATCAGTTAAAAATAAAATTAGCCAACGAAGCTACTTCTATGCTCCATGGAAAAGATGAAGCTTTATCTGCAGAAAAAACTGCAAAGAAAACTTTTGAACAAAATTCATTAGGAGAAAATTTACCTTTAGTTGAAATACAACTAATCAATGAAAATAGTAGTATAAATATAGTTGATTTAATTATTTTATCAAAAATTGAAAAATCAAAAAGTGAAATTAGAAGACTTATTAAAGGCAAAGGAATCAAAATAAATAATGAAATAATTGCTGATGAAAATTTTCTGATACAAAAAAATTCATTTAATAAGGGTAGTTATTTAAAATTATCAATTGGTAAAAAGAAACATTTAAAAATTAAATTAGCTTAATTTTTTTTAATTTTTTCTAAAGTTCTAGTAATAAATCTTGGTGTTAAAGTTTTTATAGGGTTTACTGTTGTTTTTAAATCTTTAGGTGGTCCTTTTATTTTAAAGCTAACTCCAAAGACACCTTCTCCTACTTTTTTTCCAATAAGTATATCTCCAATTAGCGGTAAAGAAGAAATTGTTCTATTAATGGTAGAGGCAGGAACCAAGGTTCCTCTTAAACTTATCAATTTTTTTCCTTCCACATATCCTTCCATCATTATTGATATTGCTGGACCAATTGCATAAATTTCATCAATTGTAATTAAACTACCTTTTTTGGAATAAACCATTTCAAAGTCGGTAAATCTTACGCCTTCACCAGTGAGAAGATCTGCAATTCCTTGGAGTGATGCTAAAGTTAATATTTTAGCTAGCACTGGAACTTCTTGGATTTTAAAATTATCAATAATTAACTTAGATTTTGTAACATTATTAATTTTTAGAGAACTAAAATCTAAATTACCTTCCTCAAAACCTTTAATGAATTTGTATTTTTTGACAAAAGGACTTGCTCTATCTGAATGAAATGTTGTTACAACACTATTATCTTTTTGAGTTATAATTGAAATAAATAGTTTTTCTTTGCTACTAAAGTTTGAATTTAAATTTAAATCAAAAATTTTATTATTTCTAACCTCTAATATACCATTCAAATTATTAACAATATTATTTTGATCTAATTTGACTTCATCAATATTAACTTTTATTGTAGAATTTAAGTTTTCAAATATTTCAAAAAAATTATTATCAGATTCAGAATTTGAAATATTATTTATTAAATGGGTACTGTCAAAACTTTTTCCGTATAATGAATAGTTATTATTATTCTTTATTAGACCTATTTGATTTTTAAAATTATATATATTCAAAAAATCTAAATTAATTTTATCTATATTTGATATTTTATTATTATTAATTTCTAGATCATTTAGCTCAATTTTATTATCACTTTCTTGATAATTTATTTGATTAAAAAATATTTTTTTATTATTTTTAAATCCATTTATTTGTAAGGTTGCTTCATCATTTTTTATTTTTTTATATGCAATATCACTAACTATTAGTTCTAAATTTTTTAAATTCAAAAAAGTTTCAAATTTTGTTTTATTTTTACTTTTTTCAATTTTAAATTGAATTAAATCTTTAAAATTTTTATCAATATAATATTCACTAGATCCATCAATGAAAAATTTTTCATCTGCGTATTTAAAATTAATTTCACTTTTTTTAAAGTTTATTAAATTGTTATAATTTTTTATAAAATCTTTAATTTTGTATGATTCATATTTTAAAATTAAATCATCTAAATTTAATTTGGATGATATTTTAAGATTTTTTATTTTAAATTTTTTGCTTAAATCAAAAGTAAATTCTGAATTCGTAATAAAATTAGAATTTGTAAAATCAATATTTTGAAAATTATTTTTAAAAATTAATAAAATTAAATCATTGTTTATTTTATTTTTTTTATTACTTAACTTTCCTTTTACAGAAAATTTATTGTCTTCTTGTTTAATATTTAAAAATTCTGAATTAAAGTTTATTTTTTTAAATTTAAATAAAATTTTATCTAATTTATAATCATTTTCTTTAATGGAAAAATTAAAATTTAGAGCTTTTATAATGTCGTTATCAGGTATCTGCAATTCGGCATTTATAATTTTGCCTTTTAAATTATAATTATTTTTTATTTGTCCTAAATCATCAAAATTTAAATCAATATTTATTTTTGCTGTTCCTCTTTTCACTAATTGATTTAGCAAAATATATTTTAATGTGTTATTTGAAAGTCTATAAAAGTTAATATAGCTACTGATTTTATTCTCGTTAGTTTTTATTAATAGGTTTTTTAAGGCAAATTTATTTTGAAAGTATGAAGATATTGCAATGCTTGATGAAATTTCTACTAAATCTATACTGTCAGAATTATTTATTATTATTTGTGGGTTTGACGTTTTAATTCTTATCGAAAAATTTTTTAAATCTAAATGTAATTTTACTTTCTTTAAATTTATATCAAGTTCATTATTTTGTTTTTTGACTTGATTTTTTATTACTGTATTAAACTTTGTTGTCGTAAACCCAAAATATGAAAAATATCCAATGAAAACTAAAAAAAAAGCTAATACAAAAATCAATATTTTAGAAAAAATTTTAATCATTTAATTTATATAAAGAACTTTCCAGAAATTCATCAATCTCACCATTTAAAACTTTATCTGGGCTGGAACTTTCAAAGTTTGTTCTATTATCTTTTACCATTCTGTAAGGGTGTAAAACATATGATCTAATTTGATGACCCCATCCTATATCTGATTTTGATTCTTCTGAACTTTTTAACTTTTGTTCTTTTTTTTTTAATTCATGCTCATAAAGTCTTGCTTTTAACATGTTCATGCAAGTTTCTTTATTTTTATGTTGAGACCTATCGTTTTGACATTGAACAACTATTTTTGTTGGCAAATGAGTTACTCTAACAGCGCTATCTGTAGTATTTACATGTTGCCCTCCTGCTCCACTTGATCTGTAAGTATCAATACGTAAATCTTTTTCTAAAATTTCAACTTTAATACTTTCATCAATTACAGGATAAACCCATATGCTTGCAAAGCTTGTATGCCTTCTAGCCCCAGAGTCAAATGGTGATATTCTTACTAAACGATGAATTCCCGATTCTGACTTCAAAAAACCATAAATGTAATTTCCATCAATTTTTATAGTAGATGATTTAATTCCTGCTTCCTCTCCTTTATGCTCACTGATTAATTGACACTTAAAATTTTTACTCGAAGCCCATTTCATATACATCCTTCTAAGCATTTCTGCCCAGTCTTGACTTTCTGTTCCTCCAGCTCCTGCATGTATTTCTAAATATGCATTTAAACTATCAGCTTCGTTTGACAAAAAACATTTAATTTCATTTTTTTTTATTTTTTTGTGTAACTCAAAAATATTATTTTCGGTTTCTCTTAGAATTGTTTGATTATTCTCTTCTAAAGCTAGATTGTATAAATCTATAATTTCATTAAATTGTTTTAATGATAATTCATAACTATGAATTAAATCTTCATAAATTTTCTTGTCTTTTAAAATTTTTTCTGCTTTTGATTTATTTTCCCAAAAATTGGGTTCCAAAATTATCTTATTTGTTTTTTCTAGCTTAGAATAAATATCTTGTTTTTCAAAGATACTCCTTAATTCTTAAGCTTATTTTTTTTATTTCGTTTTGGTAATTTGTAAAATCAATATTCATCAATAAAATTTTAATATATTATTTTTATCAATTTTCATATTTAAATTTTGATTGCCTGTTAAATTTTTTGTTAAATCATTTTTTTTATAAGCTTCAATTATAGTTGTTTTTGACCCAAAATCAGCTTTTCTACCAGATTTTTGGTCTATAACTAAAAATTTAATATTTTTTGCAACTTTAAATGGTCTTGCGTCACCTTTTTTGATAGCTCTTTTTACAAATGATTTAAAAATGGGCATTGCAGTTTTAGAGCCTGTTTCATATTTTCCTAAACTTTTAGGTTCATCATGTCCAACATATACACCAATAACTAAATTAGATGTGTATCCAACAAACCATGCGTCAGTATTATTATTTGTTGTTCCAGTCTTTCCAGCAAGATCTAAGTTTAAATCCTTCAAACCTCTTCCGGTTCCCCTTTTAATTACTCCTTCAAGAATTGATGTAATTTGATAGGCAGTTTCTTCAGAAAAAATTCTTTTAAAATTATCTTTAATCTTAGGAATTTCATCTCCTAAGTAAGAAATATCTTTACATTTTTCACAAGTTCTTCTTTCTGAATTATAAATTGTAATTCCTTCACTATCTTGAATTCTATCTAAAAATATTGGTTCAACTAATTTACCTCCATTTACAAATGAACAATATGCTGTGGTTAATTTCAATAAAGTTGTTTCTGCAGATCCTAATGATATCGATAATAACTCCTCAGGATTTTTGTAAATATTTAAATTTTCTGAAAGTCTAGTAATTTTATCAATTCCAATTTCTTGAGAAATTCTGACAGTCATTAAATTTCTAGATTTTTCAATTCCAGTTCTAATTGTTGATGGACCATAAAACTTTTTTCCGTAGTTTTCTGGTTTCCACATTTTTAAATCTTCTCCTTGGTCTAAAACTATCGGTGCATCCAAAATTAAAGATGAAGGTGTAAAATTATTTTCTAAGGCTAAAGCATAAACAAAAGGTTTAAAAGCTGAACCAGGCTGTCTTAATGCTTGGGTAGCTCTATTAAACTCGCTCATTTTAAAACTGAAACCTCCTGACATAGCAAGAACTCTTCCGGTATAAGGATCTAATACAACAATACCTCCATTTGCTTTAGGAACTTGCTTTAAACTAAATAAATTATTTTTAATTTTTTTAACATAAACTACATCTCCTTTTTTAAAAATTTCGTCTAATTCTTTTTTTGTCCATGAAATATCTTTGTATCTTATTTTTCCTTTTATTTTGTTTTCAGTTTCAATTTCAACAAAAAATTTATTAATTTTTTTTATTATTGCTAAATCCCATGCTATAGATTTTTCTAATTTATATTTTTTTAAATTTTCATTCCAATTATTAAGATTTTTTATATTTACTATTGGCCCCCTCCAGCCTTTTCTCTTGTCATATTCTTCTAGACCTTCTCTTAAAGATTGAGTTGCAATAGACTGTAATTCTAAATTTATTGGAGTTTTAATAGCAAAACCTTGTTTATAAATTTTTTCAAAACCATATTTTTCAACAAGATACTTTCTTACGTCTTCAACATAGTACCTAGCATCTTCTAAATATTTTTTTTTTCTTTTTCTTAATTTTATTTCTGAATTAATTAATTTTTTATATTTTTTTTCATCTATATAAGAATTATCATATAAATTTTTTATAACTAAATTTCTTCTATATTTTGCCAGTTTTATATTTTTGTATGGATTGTATTTACTTGGAGCCTTAGGAAGAGCGGCTAATAAAGCTGATTCGGCGTAATTTAATTTATTTATAGGTTTGTCAAAATATTCCAGACTGGCTGATGCGATGCCATAAGTGCCTTCTCCTAAATAAATCTGATTAAGGTAAAGTTCTAAAATTCTTTCTTTTGTTAAAGCTCTTTCAATTCTAAATGCAAGTATTGCTTCTTTTATTTTTCTATTAATACTTACTTCATTTGTTAGTAAAAAATTTTTAGCTACTTGCTGAGTTATAGTTGAAGCTCCCTCGAGTCTTTCAGAAGAAATAATATTTGAAATATTATTAAATATTGCTCTAATTATTCCTTTTGCGTCTACACCTGGATGTGAAAAAAAGTTTTTATCTTCAGCTGACAAAAAGGAGTTAATCACTATTTTTGGTATTGTTTCATAAGGAACAAATATTCTTTTTTCAGATGAAAAATCACTAACTAAATCACCACTTCCTGAATACAATTTGCTTGAAACAGCCGGTTTATACATTTTTAAAAACTTATAATCTGGCAATTTATTTGAATACAACCAAAGTATCGATATGATTACCAGCATTGAAGCTATACTTGCTGTCAGTAGAAAAATAAGAGTTTTTTTTATTACCTTGTTCATTTTTGTATAATTTAGTTTGTGAATTTGTTAAAGTTAAGGCACCGAATTTATAAAATAAAATGAAAAACTATAAAAAAAATCTATGGCAAAAAATTTATATATTGATGCATCGCATCCAAACGAAACTAGAGTTGTACTTAAATCTGATGATAATATCGAAGATTATGAGTATGAAAGTGTAAGTAATAGTTTAATAAAAAATAATATTTATCTTGGAAAAGTAAGCCGAATAGAACCTTCTTTACAAGCTGCTTTTGTAGATTTTGGAAGAGAAAGACATGGCTTTTTATCATTCAATGACATTCAATCTGACTACTATCAAATCCCGTTAAGCGATCTAGAAAAAATTAAAGAGGAAGAAGAAAAGGTAAGAGAAGAATTAATTAAAGAAGATGAAAGAACTGAAGAAAAAACATTAGATGACAATAATAGCGATACTTTCGGTCAAGACCCAATAGAAAAAACACCTTTAGAAAACAAAATCGAAGAACATAAAAAAGAAAAAAGATATCCAGGAAAAAGATATAAAATTCAAGAAGTAATAAAGCCTAATCAGGTAATTTTAATACAAGTTCTTAAAGATGAAAGAGGATTGAAAGGTGCCGCACTCAGTACCTTTATATCAATAGCTGGTAAATATATAGTTTTAATGCCAAACACACCAAAAGGTGGCGGAATTTCAAGAAAAATTTTTAATCCAGCTGATAGGAAGAAAATCAGAAAAATTTTAAATGAAATACAAATTCCAAAAGAAATGGGATTGATTGTAAGAACTGCTGGTTCAAATAAAACTAAGAACGAAATTGAAAATGATTTAAAAAATTTAATTAATATTTGGAATTCAATAAAAGAAAAGGCAATAAATTCTATTGCTCCAAATTTAATTCATCAAGAAAGTGATATTATAAAAAGATCAATTAGAGATATGTATAATGATGAAACACAAAATATAATAGTTGATGGAAATGAAGGCTATCAAAAAGCAAAAAATTATATGAAATTAGTAATGCCTAACAATGTAAAAAAAATTAAAAAATATCGAGATAAGTTACCTTTGTTTTTTAAGGAAAAAATTGAGTCAAAATTATTTCAGATTTTTGAAACTGAAGTGAAATTAAAATCTGGTGGATATTTAGTAATTAATCCTACTGAAGCTTTAGTTTCTATAGATGTTAACTCTGGTAGTTCAATAAAGCAAAAAAATGTAGAAAGCACAGCTTTGGATACAAATTTAGAAGCTGCAGAAGAAATTGCTCGACAAATAAAATTAAGAGATCTTTCTGGATTAATTATTATAGATTTTATTGATATGCTTAATTACTCAAATAAAAGATTGGTTGAAAGAAAACTAAAAGATAAATGTAGAACTGATAGAGCAAGAATTCAAATAGGAAGAATAAGCAATTTTGGACTACTTGAAATGTCAAGACAAAGACTAAGAGAAAGTAGCGTTAAATGGAATTTAAAACTATCTAACGAAACCTTTGTATTAAAAATTATTAAATTAATCGAATTAAAAACCCTAGAAAGCAACGCAAAAATTATAAAATTAAATTTAAATGAGAAGATCAATAATTTTATTAAAGATAATTATATGGATGATTTTGATTACTTTAAAAATAAAAATAAAGTTGAAATAAATTTGTTTAATAACAACTCATTGGGATTAGATGATTATGAAGTTGAGTTTTTGTCAAAAACGAACAAAGTAATTGAAAAAATAGAAAAAGTTTCAAGTTTGCAAAAACTAAAAATTTCAAAACCTGAGGCAAAAAATTATAATATTAACAAGAAAAAATTCAAAAAGAAAAAATATTTTAAAAAAAAAATAAAAAAAAATTAAATTAAGCCTTTGCTTGGAGAAGAAGCGCTTCCTATTATATTTTTTTTTATTCGACCAGATAAATAAGATTTTCTTCCTGCTATAACAGCGTGCTTCATGGCATCAGCCATAACAAAAGGATTTTTAGCTTTTGCAATTGCAGTATTTATTAAAACTCCATCACAACCAATTTCCATTGCTATTGATGCATCTGAAGCAGTACCAATGCCAGCATCAATAATTAAGGGAAGCTTTGTTTGATTTCTTATAATTTTTATATTTAATTTGTTTTGAATTCCCAAACCTGATCCAATTGGTGCCGCTAGAGGCATGATAGCTATGGCTCCTGCATTCTCTAATCTTTTAGCCATTAATGGATCGTCATTGCAATATACCATAACTTTAAAACCTTCTTTTGTTAAAACTTCAGTTGATTTTAATGTCTCTATCATATCAGGCAGTAAATTTTTTTTATCTCCTAAAACTTCTAATTTAACTAATTTCCATCCTCCAATCTCCCTTGCAAGTCTAAGTGTTCTTAGCGCTTCTTCTGAATTAAAACAGCCCGCTGTATTAGGCAAATAAGTAATTTTTTTTGGGTCAATGTAATCCATTAGTAAAGGTTTATTTTTATCTTCGATATTTACTCTTCTTACAGCAACTGTAACTATATCTGCGCCAGATATTTTTATAGCTTTTGCACATTCGCTCATATTTTTATATTTTCCAGTACCTACGATTAATCTAGATAAAAAATTTTTTTTACCTATTTTTAAATAATCTTTTTTTTTCATCATCCACCACCTATAAAATGAACTATTTCAATTTTATCATTACTTTTTAATTTTATTTTTTTTAATTTTTTTTTATCTATAATTTTTTTATTTAATTCTAAAGCTACTTTATTTAAAGGTATTTTGAGTTTTTTTGTTAATTTCTCAACTGATGTATTATGATCAAATATAAGTTTTTTTCCATTCACTTTAATTTTTATTTTATTTTTAATATTCATGTAATATAAGTTTAGTGTGAATAATATAATTATTATTAATGGTCCAAATCTTAATCTATTAGGCGAAAGAGAACAATCTCAATATGGCAGTATAACTTTTGATCAATTAAAAAATCAGTGCATTACGCATTCTAAAAAAATTGGAATAAATGCTGTCTTTTTTCAATCAAATGTTGAAGGTGAAATCGTAAATAAAATCCAAGATTCAAGAAAATCTCATGATGGAATAATAATAAATGCCGCAGGCTACACGCATACATCAGTATCAATTAGAGATGCTCTTGATGTATTTAAAAAACCAATAATTGAACTACACATATCAAATATTTATAAAAGAGAAGAATTTAGACAAAAATCATTGATTTCTGGAATTGTCACTGGAATTATTTGTGGACTTGGTTCAAATGGATATATTTTGGCCATAAATGCAATGCATGAATTGCTAAAAAATGGAAATAGATAAAAAAATAATAATTAAATTAGTCCAAGCCTTAGAAGATTTAAAAAAATCATTAAAAGACTTAGATATTGGATCTAAAGACAATATTATTGAAGAAGAAATCGATTTATCAGACAAAATAATTATAAAAAGTCCAATAGTTGGAACAGCGTATGTTGCTGCAGAACCAGGAGGAAAAAAATTTGTTGAAGTTGGAAAAAAAATAAAAAAAGGTGATACAGTTATGATTATAGAAGCAATGAAAACAATGAATCATGTTCCTTCATCATCAGATGGTACAGTGAAAGAAATTTGTGTTGAAGATGGCCAACCAGTCGAGTTCGATCAAAAAATTCTAATTCTTGAGTAATGTTTAAAAAAATATTAGTTGCAAACCGAGGTGAAATTGCCGTTAGAGTAATTAGAGCATGTAAGGAGTGGGGAATTTCTACAGTTGCGATTCATTCAGATGTAGATAGAGAAAGTATGCATGTCAGATTGGCGGACGAAAGTGTGTGTGTTGGAACCCATCAGCCAATAAATAGTTACTTAAATATCCCAGCAATCATGTCTGCCATTGAACTTACAAATGCTGAAGCAGTTCATCCGGGTTATGGCTTTCTATCTGAGAATCCTGAGTTCGCAAAAATATTAGAGGATTATAAAATTAAATTTATAGGGCCTTCATCAAAATTAATTGAAATGATGGGCGATAAAATACAAGCAAAAAAAATAGCTAAAGAATATGGTCTTCCTGTAATTGAAGGTTCGGATGGTGGAGTAAAAGATAAAATTCAAGCAAAAGAAATTTGTAAAAAAATTGGTTTTCCAGTTCTAATCAAAGCTTCTGCTGGTGGGGGTGGAAAAGGAATGAAAATAGTTAACAAAGAAACTGAGTTTGATAATTTATTTGCTACAGCAAAAACTGAAGCAAAAAAATATTTTGGTAATGATGAAGTTTATATAGAAAAATTTTTCCAAAATCCAAGACATATTGAAGTTCAAGTTTTATCAGGAAAAAATAGAACAGTTCATTTGCATGAAAGGGATTGTTCTGTTCAGAGAAGACACCAAAAACTAATTGAAGAAACACCTAGCCCTATTTTGAATAAAAATATAAGAAAAGATTTATTTGAAAAAACAGTAAATATGGTTAGTAAAATTGGTTATGAAGGAGCTGGAACAGTTGAATTTATATACGAAGATGGAAAGTTTTATTTTTTAGAAATGAATACCCGTGTACAAGTTGAACACCCCGTATCTGAAATGGTTACAGGTATTGATATTATCAAAGAACAAATTAATATAGCCTACACAGGAGATACAGCGCTAACTCAATCAGATATAAACCCTAGAGGTCATGCAATAGAATGTAGAATAAATGCTGAAGATCCTAGCAAAAATTTTCAACCATCGCCAGGAAAGATTACTATGTGTCATCAACCATCTGGTTTTAGAACTAGAGTTGATGGTTCAATTTATCAAGGATACAAGATCACACCTTATTATGACAGTATGGTTTGTAAGTTGATTTGTCATGGAAGGAATAGAACTGAAGCTATACAGAGAATGAAAAGATCTTTAGATGAATTTGTTATTGAAGGTATTACAACTACTATCGACCTACATAAAAAACTACTAAACCATCCTAAATTTTTAGACTCTAGTTTTAACGTATCTTGGTTAGACAGAGAAAAAATAATCTAATAACATTTTATTAACCATATATCATAAACTGGATGATCAAATAGTGTAATTGAAGGGCTCGAAGAAAAAGTCCATCCATTAAAAACAAAAACCTTATCATTATTTTTTAATGTAATGTCTTGAACTTGCATATATGCTGTAACTTCAGGATTATCGTCAAATTCTGAATTTTTACACTTTAAAACCTTAATAATTAAATTTTCAAATTTTATTTCCTTCCCTATATTTAATGATAATTGACTAGTTTTAGAGCTAATTTTATCCAAAATTTTAATTTCTACTAAACTGATTTCATTTGCGAAAGATTTTATATTAAATACAAATAATGAAAAAATTAAAAAAGATATTTCTTTTATTTTAATTTTTCCAAGTATTGTATTTTTTTTTAATTGCTTCTGCATTTGTTTTTGGATTATAGGCGTCTTTTGATCCTGTTAAATTTGGTCTGTGAGGTTTTTGCCATTCAAATTTTTCTAGCTCATGTTTATTTTCGATTTTATTTGGAGTAAAATGCATCCAAGAATACCATTCATTTGGAATTTTTGATGCATCTACTTCTCCTTTATAAATTATAAATCTCTTTCCTTTTTTAGTTTGATAATATTTATTTCCAAGATCATCTTTTCCTACTAATTTTCCAAAAAAAAATATCGTAAATCTAGTTCCAACTGTCTGTTGATTCCACCAAGTGAAAATTTCTTTAAAGAGTGTCAACATAAAATTTTTAATAATTATTCAATTTAAAATTGTAAAAAATAAATTAGACTAAAATTATAATTTGTATATACAATATTTATATTAAGACTCAAAAAAAAACTATTTAAGGGATATATGGCCAAATACTTAGTTGAAACTTACTATAATTGCTCATTTAAAGTTAGTCATTATTTAGATGAAATTAGTGATTCTGAACTAAAAAATCTTGAAAGAAGAGATGACGGAAAATTTGAAATACTAGATGTAAAACTAGATAATAGAAAAACAAAAAATTTAGATAAAATTGGTAAAGTTTCAGAAATTACCAGTAAGGAAGAAAATAAATTAGATTTAATATCAAAAATAAAATCTAATCCAACTGTAAGTAATTTAACATCAAAAAATAATATCAATGATAACAGCAAAAGATATGGTATGCCTGATAGAAGAAAGGGCTACATTCAAAAAGCAACAATTGGTGATCACAAAGTATATCTTCACACTGGAGAATATGAGGATGGAAAAATAGGAGAAATATTCATAGATACGAGTAAAGAAGGAGAGTTAGTAAAAGCCCTAATGAATAATTTTGCAATTGCCATATCACTTGGTTTGCAATATGGAGTTCCTTTGGATGAATTTGTTAGCGCATATGTTGAAACAAAATTTGAGCCTTCTGGTAAAGTGCATGGAAATGATAGGATTTTAAGTGCAACATCAATTCTTGACTATATATTTAGAGAACTAGCTATTTCTTATTTAAATAGAGAAGATTTAGCTCATACTCCATCAATTGGCGTAACAGATAAACATTCTGATCAAAAAACTGAAGATATAAATGACGACCAAAATCAAATTTTAAAAATTGTTAAAGATATATCAAGCAAAGGGTTTTTAAGAAGTAATTATAAAAAAAAATTAGTAGACCTATCTGATATAAGAATTAATTTAAAAGGAAAAAAATAACTATTTATTTTTTTTTATTGCTAAATTAAGCTCTTTAATTTGTTCTTCGCTGACTTCAGATGGAGCATTCATCATCAAATCTTGTGCATTTTGGTTCATTGGAAACATTGTTACTTCTCTTATATTTTTTTCTCCGGCTAACAACATTATTACTCTATCAATTCCTGGAGCAATTCCACCATGAGGAGGAGCTCCGTAACTTAGGGCATTAATCATTCCACTAAATTTTTCATCAACTATTTTTTTATCATATCCAGCAATTGAAAATAATTTGTACATTAATTCAGGAATGTGGTTCCTAATCGCTCCAGATGATAACTCAATTCCATTACAAACAATATCATATTGGTAAGCTTTAATTTTTAATGGTTCTGACAAGTCTAAATTATTTATATCGCCTTGGGGCATTGAAAAAGGATTATGACTAAAAATAATTTTTTTTGTTTTTTCATCTTCTTCAAACATTGGATAATCAACTATCCAACAAAATGCAAAAACATCATGATTAATTAATTTAAGTTCTTCGCCTATCCTATCTCTTGCATTTGAGAGTATTTTTTCTACTTCTTTAACTTTGCCACACGCTAGAAATATACTGTCACCTACCTCCATATTTGATATTTTCATTATTTCTTTTAGTGAATCTGAACTAAAAAACTTTCCCACTGGTCCTTTTGCTTTTATTTCAGCATCTTTTTCTATTGTAAAATATGCCAATCCAGAAGCTCCCTCATCTTTTGCCCACTTATCTATTCCATCAAAAAAACTTCTTGGTTTATCTTTAGTTTTTTTTGTAACTATTCCTCTTACTACAGATCCTTTTTTTACAAGTTTTTTAAATATATCAAAATCAACATCGTCTCTTTTAAATATCTCTGTAAGATCATTAATAATTAAAGGATTTCTTAAATCAGGTTTATCCGTTCCATACTTAAGCATCGAATCTGAGTAAGTTATTTTAGGAAATTTTTCATGAGGTATTTTTTTATCTGAGAAATTTTTAAAAACACTTTTCATTAATTTTTCTATTACTTCAAAAATATCTTCTTGTTCTACAAAAGACATTTCTAAATCTAATTGATAAAATTCTCCTGGACTTCTGTCTGCTCTAGCATCTTCATCTCTAAAACATGGTGCTATTTGAAAATATTTATCAAAACCAGAGACCATTATTAATTGTTTAAATTGTTGTGGAGCCTGAGGTAACGCATAAAATTTTCCCGGATTTAATCTGCTAGGGACTAAAAAATCTCTAGCTCCTTCAGGACTTGAGGATGTTAAAATTGGTGTTTGAAATTCTAAAAATCCAAATTTATGCATTTCGGACCTAATGAAGGCAATAACTTTTGATCTCAAAACTATATTTTGATGAATTTTTTTTCTTCTCAAATCTAAAAATCTATATTTTAATCTAATTTCCTCTGAATATTCTTGATCAGAAAAAACTGGTAATGGTAATTCCTTTGTTTTGCCTAATACTTCATATGAAATTATTGAAATTTCTATTTCCCCAGTATTTAAATCTTTATTGATTGTATCTTTGCTTCTTTCTAAAACTTTTCCATCAATCTTAATAACTGTTTCTAAAGATAATTTTTCTAATTCCTTAAATTTTTTATGGCTATTTTCTATTACACATTGGGTTACACCATAATTGTCTCTCAAGTCTAAAAAAAGTAAATTTCCATGATCTCTTTTTTTATTTATCCATCCACTCAAAGAAATATTATTATTTTTATCCTTGATGGTTAGTTCTCCACAAGTATGACTTCTATATTTATTCAATTAATTACCTATAAAATTTCTTTAATTATTTTAAAATCAATTGCTTTTTTTTTTTTTAAACTCAACTCATCAACTTTATATATAAAATCAACAATTTTGCCATATGATCTATCTATTCTTTTAATAACGAAATCAATTAGTTTTTTATCCACTTGAATCTGCCTATCAGAAAAACTTTTTAATATAATTGCAAACATTAGTTCATCATCAGGATTATCTATTTTGGCAAATAAACAATTTTTTGATCTTGATTTTAAATCATTCAATTTATAATTAATTTCATTTATTGGGTTTATTGAATTTATAATTAAATATTTATTATCTTGATCAATTAAATTAAATATTGAATACATTAGGTTTTCATCAGATTTAGAATTATAATTATCAATTACTATATTTTCATATAGTTTAAACTTTTTGAAAACTTCTTCATTAATTTCATTTTCATTTATCTTAATTCCTTTATTTTTATTTAAAAAAATGTTTACAAGGTGAGTTTTTCCACTGTATCTTTCTCCGTATATATTTAAAATATTTTTTTCCCATTTAGGCCAATTTTCAATTAGTTGAAATGCATAATAATTACTTTTACTTACATAGAAATCATCATAATTAAAATTTTGTTTATGATTAAAATTTAATAATAATTGATTTAAATTTTTCACTCAACACTCCAAATTGAACTATTAGTGTTTAATTTAATATTACTATTTTTGAATTCATTTATAAACTTATTTGGAGTGCTATTGTATATTATTTTGTAGATTACTTCTTGATTCGAAAAGTAATCAATATAATAGGATGAAACTAAGTCTAAATCTTGAAGTTTTATTTCTAACTCTTTAACTAAATTATAATTTTTTGAATTAACTGAAATAGTAATTGGTAACTTTATTGAAGTATTTATTATATTTAATTTTTTCCAATGATTTTCAAATTCTAATTTTAAATTTTTAATTACATTTTCAACAGGTTGATTTTCGTCCCAAGTAAATTTTTTATTTGATATAATTAATTTATTATTTAAATTAATTTTCATTAGTGCGTTAAAATTTTTGTCTTTTTGAAATAAGATTAATATTATATAATCATCAATTGCATATTTTGATATAATTTCATTAAAATTGTAATCTTCAATATTTTTAATATTTTTTTTTATTAAGTTAATATCCTCAATATCTTCGTTGGGTAATATATAATTTAATAGGAAATAATTCTCATCTGATTTGTTCCAGTTTGTATAAAATGAATTCTCAGAAAATAACAATACCTGATTTTTTTCATTATTAATTAAAATAGGTATTAAAAGTAAATCTTTATCTTTAGGTATTGATGGAAAAATGTTTTTATTTTGCAAATAATTAAATAATTTTTTTTTGTTAAACTCTACTTCAAATATTGAAATATATTTATTATCAACAAATTTTTCATCTACAATTGAAAAAGATTCAACTAAACTATAAATATTTTTCAGACTTGATAATTTTTGGATTTGATTTTTTTCAATTGTTGTAATTCTTAAAATGAGTTGATGAAAAGCTTTCTCAAATGCAATGTCAATGATTTCTTCTTTATTAAAATTTTTATCATAAGGTTTGGATATCTCTAAATCTGCTATTTTATAAGTGTTAGCACTTGCTTCAATTGTGGAAAACTTAGCAAAAATTATTAAGAAAAATAAAAAGAATATATAAACTGAAATATTAAATTTATTTTTTATTTTAAAAATATTGACAAACATGAAAAACAATAACCTAACATACGAAAAGAGCGGCGTTAATATTAAAGCTGCAGATAATTTCGTAAAGTTTATATCTTCACTATCAAAAAAAAGACAAAATAATAAGAATTTTCAAAATATTGGTGGTTTTGGCTCAATAACGAATATTCCAAAAAATATAAAGAATCCACAAATAGTAGCTAGTACTGATGGGGTTGGGACTAAAATCGAAATTGCAAATGAATTAAATAAATTTGATACAATTGGAATTGATCTTGTAGCGATGTGCGTAAATGATCTAATCGTCCAAGGCGCTAAACCGATAATTTTTTTAGATTATATTTCAATAGATAAAATTAATTTAAAAAAGTTAAATCAAATAATTAAAGGCGTAAATAAAGGATGCAAAATTTCGAATTGTGAACTAGTTGGTGGCGAGACCGCAGAAATGCCTGGAACTTACTCAAAAGGAAAATTTGATATTGCTGGCTTTTCAGTTGGATTGGTAGATAAAAAAAAAATTTTAGATAAATCAAAAATAAAAGTAAATGATTTAATAATTGGTATTCCATCAAGCGGAGTTCATTCAAATGGTTTTTCACTAATTAGATACATTTTAAAAAAAAAAAAAATAAAATTAAAAAAAAATAAATTTTTAAAAAAAGAATTAATGAAACCTACAAAAATTTATGTAAAAGAAATTTTAAAATTAGTTGATAAAAAATTAATAAATGGATGTGTAAATATAACTGGTGGAGGCTTCGAAGGAAATATTGTAAGAATTTTACCTACTAAATTATCGGCACGGATTTATTTAGATAAGGTAAGGCCAAAAAAAATTTTTAAATGGTTACACTCGCAAGGAATAAGTGATAAAGAAATGATAAGAACTTTTAATTGTGGTATTGGTTTTTGTATAATCGTAAAACCACAAAATTTAAAAAAAATAAAAAAATATTTTACAAAAGATTTTCAACCTTATGTAATAGGAAAAATAGCTAGAGGAAAAAAAAATATTAATTTAAATGGAAAAATTGAATGGTAAAAAAAAGCTAGTTGTTTCTGTTTTTATCTCAGGTAGAGGAACTAATCTAAATTCTCTTATTGAGTTTTCAAAAAAAAAAAATTCTCCAATTAAGATAGCTTTAGTTATTTGTAATAACAAAAATGCAAAAGGTTTAAATTATGCAAAAAAACATAAAATAAATTTTTTAGTAGTTAACTATAAAAATAAAAATAAAGCGGAAAATAAAATTTTGATAAGTTTAAAAAAAAATAAAATTAGCTTAATTTGTTTAGCAGGATTTATGAAAATTTTATCAAGAAAAATAATAAATATTTATAAAAATAAGATTTTAAATATCCACCCATCTTTACTGCCTAGATACAAAGGTTTAAATACTCATAAAAGAGTAATAAAAAATAAAGACAAATTTACTGGCTGCACAGTCCATTTAGTCAACTCAAAACTTGACTCTGGTAAAATAATTTTACAAAAAAGAATTAAAGTTTTAAAAAAAGATAATGAATATTCCTTAGCTAAAAGAGTTCTAAAAGTTGAAAATTTGATTTATCCAATAGCTATTAGGAAATTTATTGAAACTAGTCTTTAAAAAAAAAATCAATTTCAATTTTAGCATTTTCTGCGCTATCTGAACCATGAACAGAGTTTTTATCTATAGATATTCCATATTTTTTTCTAATGGTACCTTCCTCTGCCTTAGTTGGGTCAGTTGCCCCCATTAACTCTCTATTTTTTAATATAGCATTCTCTCTCTCTAATATCATAACGACAATTGGACCTGATGATAAATAAGAACATAGATCGTTATAAAAAGGCTTAGACTGGTGAACTTGATAAAATTTTTCAGCTTCATGTTTTTCAAGTTTAATTTTTTTTTGTTTAAATATTTTAAAACCATCTTTTTTAAACTCTTCTTTAATTTTTTCAGCCAGATTTCTTTCTACTGCATCTGGTTTTATTATTGAAAGTGTTTGCTCTGTATTACTCATAATTATCCTCAACAAATTTATTTAATAATCTTACTCCATAACCTGTTGCTCCACCTGAATTTAAAGCTCCTGCGTATTTTGAAAAAGCCATTCCTGCTATATCAAGATGCGCCCATGGAGTTTTATTAATAATAAATCTCTGTAAAAATTGTGCTGCTGTTGTTGAGCCAGCACCTCCTACATAATTTATATTTTGCATATCTGCATTTTTAGAATCCATAAGTTTATCAAAGTTTTTGTGAAGAGGCATTCTCCATAATTTTTCATCAACATTTTCACCAGCTTTAAGTAGTTGTTTTGATAGTTTATCGTCGTTAGAAAAAAGTCCTGCGTACTCTGAGCCCAAAGAAACAATGATAGCACCAGTTAAAGTTGCCAAATCAACTATTAATTTAGGTTTAAATTTTTTTTCAGTGAAAGTTAAAGCGTCTGCTAAAACTAATCTTCCTTCAGCATCAGTATTTAGTACTTCTATAGTTTTTCCGCTATAAGATTTTACAATATCACCTGGTCTTTGAGCATTTCCACTTACCATATTTTCAACAAGGCCTACTGCACCAACTGCATTAACTTTTGCTTTTCTTAAAGCTAAAGTTTTCATTAAACCTACTACAGCAGCTGAGCCTGCCATATCATAAGTCATATCTTCCATAAATCTTGCTGGCTTTAGTGAATAACCACCAGTGTCAAAACAAACTCCTTTTCCAACAAAAGCTAAGGGTTTAGATTTAGATTTTGTTCCATTCCATTCCATCGTAACGAGATATGATCCTCTTACACTTCCTTGACCAACGCCAAGCAAAGCATTGAATCCCAATTTTTTTAATTTATTTTTATCATAAACTGTTACTTTTATTCCAAGCTTTTTTAATTTAATTAATCTTTTTGCATATTCATCAGGATGCAAAATATTTCCAGGTTCAGAAACTAAATCTTTTGTAAAATTAACGCCGCTTAAAATTGCATCTAATTTTGATTTAATTTTTTGATTGATATTATTTTTACTTTTTAAAATATTTATATTGATTTCTTTTTTATTTTTTTTTGTTTTATATAAATTAAATTCATAAGCTTTTAATTCAGCGCCATGTAAAAAATCATTTAAATTAATTTTATTATTTATTGAAGAAAAATTAGAACCTTGTATAGATATATTTTTAATTTCATTTTTTTTAATATAGTCATAAAACTTAGCTCCTAGTTTTTCTGAGTTTTGATCTTCATTCTTACCTCCCAAAAATATAATAATGATTTTTTGATCAAAATCTGGGCTTATTGTTTCAATTTTATTTTTTTTTATATTTTTGCTTTTTTTTAAGTAATTTAGTATTTTTTGATTTATTTTATCGTCAAAAATACCTTTAAAATCTGAAATTTTAGTATCTTTCATTAAAAATAGTGCTCTATTCTTAAAAAAACTATTTTGGTGATCTAAATAATTTATTTTTAAAGTCATTTGTATTAAATAATATAGTATAGGTTGAAACGTATATATGTATCAAAATTATAAATTTCAATGAAAAAATTAATTTTTAGAAATATTTTTAAAGATATTACATATTTTTTTATAATTACATCTCTTTCCTTAACTCTAATTGTTTGGGTTATACAGTCTGTAAATTACCTGGATTTTGTATCTGAGGATGGACACAGTATGAAGGTATATTTTATGTATTCACTATTGTCTTTGCCAAAGATTTTTAATCGATTAATTTTATTTGTATTTTTTATTTCTGTTTTTTTTACCATATCAAAATATGAGGAAAATAATGAAATATTAATATTTTGGTCTTATGGAATAAAAAAGACCGAATTTATAAATAAAATAATTAAGTTTTCTTTTTTATTTTTAATAATTAGTTTGTTTTTTAGTGCTTTAGTTGTTCCAAAAACCCAAGATCTAGCTAAATCTTACATTAGAGATTCAAACATTGACTATTTTCCATCTTTAATAAAAACTCAGCATTTTAACGATGCAGCAAATAACTTAACAATATTTGTTGAAAAGAAAGATAATCAAGGATTTATAAAAAATATTTTTATTAAAGAAAATCTTGATGGTTCAAAATCAAAAATAATAACTGCAAAAAAAGGTATATTAGTAAAAAAAAATCAATCTTTTTATTTGATATTATACAACGGAAGATTAATTAATGTGGACAGTAATAATACAAACATAATTAAATTTGAAAAATCTGAATTCAATTTATCAAGATATGATACTAAATCTACAGTTTTTCCAAAAATTCAAGAAACAAATTCAGCTAAATTAATTGAATGTTTTAATTCATTTTTAAATAATCAAAAAGGCTTTTCAGAAAGATTATTTAAATGTAATAAGGAATCTATTAATCCAGTTATTCAGGAAATATATAAAAGATTAGTTATTCCATTTTATATAATTTTATCAGCTTTTGTTGCAAGCTGTTTAATTATAAAATCAAAGACTCAATTTAATTTTTTTAAATTTAAAATAGTAATATTTTTGATTGGCTTTATGTTAATTGCATTTTCTGAGGGATCTTCAAATATATTATCATTTTATAATTTTAATAAATCAATTTTTACATTATTACCTTTTTTAATAAGTATAATTTCTTATTTTATATTTATTAAATTAAAAAAAATTTAGAATATTATGAAATTACCAATATATAAATTTTATATTTTAAAATCTTATTTAAAATATTTTCTGTTAACTACTTTTATTTTTTTTTCATTAAGCTTCATTTTAAATATACTGCAAGAAATTACTTTTTTAAAAGAATATAATGTTAATCTTTACTATCCTATTCTTTTAACTTTTTTAAATACTCCTTCTCTAATATTCGAAATATTTCCTTTTATAACTTTAATTGCTTCACAATTATTTTTTATAAATTTAAATGAAAAGGAAGAATTAAATTTACTAAAAATTGCAGGTATAGATAATTTTTCTTTAATAAGATTTCTTATTTATGCTACGATTGGCATTGGTATATTTATTTCTACTTGCTTCTATACCTTTTCATCAAATCTAAAATATAATTACCTATCAATAAAAAATAAATTCACAAATGATAATAAATACTTGGCAGCTATAAATGATAATGGGTTATGGATTAAAGACGAATACGAAAATAATACTTATGTTATAAACGCAGATGAATTCAAAAATAATACCTTAAAAAACGTCACAATTAATCAGTTGGATTCAAATTTTTCCTTAAAAAGTATTATCATTTCAGACGAAGCAAATATAGAAAACAATAAATGGCAGCTTAGTAAAGTAAAAATTTTCTTTGAAGATGGAAAAAAAGAAATTCTAGACAAATTGGAAGTAAATACTAATTTTAATAGAGAAAAATTAAATAGTATCTTTTCTAATTTGAGTTCGCTAAATATAATTCAATTAATCAATCTTACTGATGATTACAAAAAACTTGGATTATCTAATCTTGAAATTAAATCACATTTATATAAGTTATATATATTCCCTATATTTATTTCAATTATGGCAACGTTAGGATCAATTTTGATGTTTAGTTTTAATAATAAAAGTACGAAATTTTTTAATCTTTCCATAGGAATTATATCTTCTGTTATAATATATTATATTAACTATTTCTTTAGTTTGCTTGGTTTATCTGAAAGGACTTCAATATGGTTATCTGTGAGTTTCCCTATGATAGTTTTAAGTTTATTGTGTTTTATCTTATTGGTTAAAATTAATGAAAAATAAAATTTTTATATTTCTTCTACAATTTATTTTTATTTTTGGAAATTCCTTAAATGCCAATGAATTTACAATTGAGTCTACAGAAATCAAAATTCTAGAAAAAGGGAATGTTACTGAGGCTAAAAAAGGAGTAAAAATAATTTCAAATGATGGAATTGAAATAAACAGTGATGAATTAAGTTATGATAAAAAAAAAAATATACTAAGAGTTTTTGGAAATGTTAAAATAAAAGATAAAAAAAATAATATTTTTACAGAAGGAGAAGAGTATGTTTATTATAAAAATATTGAAAAAATTATATCAAAAGGAAAAACAAATTCTAAAATACAAGATGAATACATTATAAAAAGTTTAGATTTAATTTATGAAAGAAATTTATCAAAAATTTATTCGCAAAATAAATCAAATATTATTGATCAAAATAACAACAGTTTTTCCTTTAGTAAATTTGAGTTTGATATAGATAACAATATACTTAAAGCAAAAGATTTATCGTTATTTGATAGCTTAAATAATCAATACTATTTAAGTTTTGCTGTAGTAAACTTAAAAGAAAATAAATTTTTAGGCTCGGATATATCTATTGATTTTAAGGATGATTTGTTTGGAAATAACGATAATGATCCAAGATTAAAAGCAAAAAGCTTAATTTCCGAAAACAATGAAACAAAAGTATTTAAAGGAAGCTTTACGACGTGCAAACAAGATAAAGATAAATGCCCACCATGGGCTATTTATGCTGAGGAAATTGTTCATAAAAAGAAGGAAAGAAAAATAGAGTACAAAAATGCTTGGCTAAAAATATATGATAAACCAATTTTATATTTTCCTTATTTTTTTCATCCTGACCCAACAGTAAAGCGTCAATCTGGTTTTTTAATGCCGAGTTTTCAAAGTTCGAGTAATTCTGGAACATCGTTACAAATTCCATATTATAAAGTCATATCAGATAGAAAAGATTTGACTTTTTCTCCTAGATTATTTTTTAATAATGAAGCATTAGTTCAAACAGAATATAGGCAGGCAAACAAAAATTCAGACTTAATTTTTGATTTCAGTGTTTATGGTGATGGAAATAGTATAAAAAATCATTTTTTTGCTGATTTGTCATCAAAAAATCAAAATAAAACGTTAGATTTTCATATAGAAAAAGTTACCAACGATAGCTATTTAAAATCACAAAATATCAATTCTCCAATTATAAGTGATTATTCATCTTTAAACTCATATTTTACTTATGGATCTGATAACGATAATAGCTCTTTAAATATCAGTTTTGAAGTTTATGAAGATCTAAATAAAAATAAATCTGATAGATTTGAATATGTGTTTCCGAATTTTCAATATGAAAAAAGATTATACACTAATAGTGAAATAAACGGAGAAGTGGATTTTAGTTCTAGAGGATATAAAAAAATGTATGAAACAAATATTGATGAAAATGTTTTAATAAATGATGTAAAATTTTTATCTTACTCAAAAATTAATTCTAATATAGATGGCTTGCAGACAAATTATGAGTTATTAATTAGAAATTTGAACTCTGATGCACAAAATTCAGATAAATTTAGAAATGGTGGAGATCAAAAATTACTTTCTGCTTTAGCATTGAACTATCAACTCCCACTAAAAAAAGAAAATAAATTTTATACCAACTATTTATCTCCTAAACTGTCCTTAAGATATAGCCCAAATGAAACAAAAAATAATTCAAATTTAAATAAAAAAATTACTTACGAAAATATTTATTCTATTGATAGAATTGACGATACAGCTGTTGAAGGTGGTGAATCTTTAACTGCAGGTTTTGAATACACATCAAAAAATAAAAAAAATGAAAATGTTTACAGTTTATCTCTAGCAAATATATTAAGACTTAATAAAAATCCAGATTTACCAACAATTTATGGTTTTTCAAATAAAAGATCAGATTTAATTGGAAATTTTAATTTTATCCCCTCAAAATATTTTGATTTCAATTATCAATTTTCCTTAGATAAAAATTTGAATGCTTCAAATTATAATTTAATAAAAACAAATATAAATATAAATAATTTTGTAACATCTTTTGAATTTTTAGAGGAAGATAATTATTTAAGTCAAGATAGTTATTTATCAAATACTACAAAATTGAGTTTTGATCAAAATAAATCATTGAGTTTTGGTACATCTAAAAACTTAGACAAAAATATAACTAATTATTATAATTTAATCTATGAATATCAAAATGATTGTTTAACTGCTGCTCTAGAATATAATAAAAATTATTATACAGATGGAGATTTAAAACCCGAAGAGAATTTATTATTTTCAATTAAAATTATTCCATTTGGAAAAGTTATTTCTCCTTATATTAAATAAATGAAAAAAATAATTTTTTCGAATATTTTTTATACACTATTAGTATTTTTATTATTAACGAATAATTCAATTTCAGAAAAAAAAATAATTATTGAATTGAAGATTGGTAATGAAATTTTAACAAATATTGATATTGAAAAAGAAAAAGATTATTTAATAGCATTAAATACTAGCTTAAAAGATGTTCCAAAAAATGAACTCAAAGAAATTGCCAAAAATTCTATAATAAAGGAGATGATAAAAAAGAATGAATTATTAAAGTATT
>CACJRJ010000008.1 GCA_902595725.1 uncultured Pelagibacteraceae bacterium | reverse complement strand
ATTAAACTCATTATCAAATATGTAAGTTTTTGATTCATCTTTTATAGCAATTGCAATATTATTTTGTTCAAAAAAATTATTTTTAATTATTGCAACAGATTTTTCACCTACACTAATAGCTTTATCACTAGAGCTTATAATTGAATTATTATTAATTATTACTTTAGAGCCACTTAAATCAATTCCATCACCATTTAAGTTTAATTCATTTCTATCTATTAGCTTATTACTGTTTTTTTTTGCAATAAATAAATTATTTTTTAAAATTCCATTGCAAAAATCTAAATCTAATTGATCAAATTTATTAGTATAGAAAACTGTATTTAATATTTCAATATTACTATTTCTTATGTTGGCTCCATCATCCGAAATACTATTACTAATTTTCGATTTTAATATTTTTACATTGGAATTATGAACTGACAATTGACCCAAGAAAACCATTCCTTCAACTATTGCTTCACTTCCGCCTTCGATTTCAAAATTCTCTAAAATGACGTTACTTTTTTTATTTTGAGAAACGGTTGCAAATGTACCAAAAGGAAAATTTTTATCATAATTTTTAACTTTAATTTTTTCATTTTCACTTCCTTTTGCTAATAAATCACCCTTAAAAAGTACTGATATATTTTTTTTTATAAAAATATTTGTTCCTTTTTCTATAGTAGTATCAATTCCAGAAGGAATTATTAAATTTTCTGAAATTATATAGTCACCTTTTTTTATTAAAAGATTTGTGTCATTTAAATCATATTTTAAACCGTTATTTTTAAGAGAAATTATTAAAGATTTTTTATTTGATAAATCAAAATTTTTTATTTCATTCAAATATACATGTTCTTCAGGAATTTTTTTTTGTGTAACTAAATTTTGAAATTCTATTTTATTAATTTTTGAATTTGAGAAAATATTTATTTTATAGTTAGTATAGTAAAATTTTTCTCCAGGTATTATTAAACTTCTATTTGAAATATTCTCTTTTTTAAGGTCAAAAATGTAATCTATTGCTGGTACAATGTATTCGTCAGAATTTACTACTTTTTTATTTTCGTCATCAAAAAAAAATGCCTTTATTTTAATTGGTGAAAAACTATCATTTGTAACAGATAATATATTAAGATTATTTTTTCTTTCTATCGAGGCATAAACTTTAGAATAATTTAAATATTTATCTGTTTTTTCAAAGTTATGATTTAAATCATTAAAAAATTTTATTTTAAGATATTGTTGATGTCGAAGTTTAACATCGCTAAAAATCAAATTTTTAAATGCCTCATCATAAGCATTTTCTGCTTCAGAAATTATACTTTCTTTATTATTCAAAATTTTTTTTAAATATAAATCTTTTTGAAATCTAAAATTTTTATCTGAGATAATTAGTTTAAATAAATCTTGAGTAAGCGTAGAGTACGGCTCGTTCCAGACATTGTTTTCAAATAAAGATCTGTTAAAATTTTCAACTAACGAATTTATAGGTATAACACCACCAGATTCTTGTCTAAAAAGAATTTTAAATTTTCCATTAGTAAAATCGTATATATATTTTACATTGTCTCCTGTAATATTGTGATTATCATTTATTATTGACAAAACTGCTAAATATTTAGCAAAGTAATCTCTGTCTATTAATTTAAATATATTTTCTAAATTTCTTTCTTTTACTGAATCAAAAAGATTCTTTATAGCGCCATAAGCTATGGCTGGATCGGAACCATTTCCAGATATTTCAATATTTTTTTCATCTAGATCATGATCAGAATAATGTCCTGCTTCATTTTTTTTATCCCAATCATCATTATTTTTTAGAATAGAATAATTTGTGATTTCATTTTTTTCAAACCATTCTTTACTATGTCTTTCTTGCAAATAATAAAAACCAACATTAACTCCATTGATTTTTAAAATTATAGTTTCTCCAGATGGTGATAATAAACCAAAATTTTTAGCTAGATTATTAAAAATTACTGTAGGAATATTTTCATCACTACCATAAAAAATTTTTATTAGATTAAATTCTCTTATTTGGTTAGTTTTTTGTCCTTTTTTGTATTTTATCCGTAAACTAAAGTGATCGTGTCTAAGAGGAGTTATTGATGTTCCGTGAAATTTAAAATCAACTAAGTATTCTTTTTCACCTAACTTTAATTTTGCTTTTCGCCAAAAATTAAGCTCATCTTTTATAAAACCTTTATTTTTAAAAACTTCAATCTGCTCTTGAATAAAACTTACATCTGCTCCACTCATTTGCAGATTTATGTTTTTTGACTGATTCTGGTACTTAATTTTTTTATAAACTCTATTTATATTTAATTCATCAGATACCTTTCTTATTATCTTAAAGGCTAAATAATATAATTTCCCTGAAATATTTTCTCTATTTAACGAATTATTTATTTCTAAAATTTTCTTATAAGATTCATAATTATGATACTTGTATGAAAAATAAGCTATGGATGAAATGGAAAGTACAAATAATATTACAATAGAGGTTAGTAGATAATTACTTTTTTTTCTTTTTTTAGTTGTCGAGAACATTATTACTAGATGATATTAAATTTACATCTTTTACACCGCTTATCTGAGAAATTTTCTTAGTAATTTGTAAATCATTTTTTATTCTAATTTCAAAAATCAGTTCCTGCTGATTTCCATTTATATTTTTACTTTTCAAAAAATATTGCTTGGTTTCAGCTGATACTATTTTATTTAGAACTTTTTCATTTCCTAAATTTGTTTTAATAATTAAAATAAATGGTTTTGAAGATAGAGGTAGTTTTTTAATCAAAATTATTACAACAGAAATTATTATTGATGTTACAAATGAAACTTTAAAAGCAGCCACACCATTTGCTATACCTATAGAAACTGCCCAAAACATAAAAACAATATCAATTGGATCTTTTACAGCAGATCTAAATCTTATAATTGATAATGCTCCTACCATACCAAGAGATAAAACCAAATTACCACTTATAACCATGATAACAGCTGTTGTTATTAATGATATAAGTATCAATGATAAATTAAAACTTTTTTGATAAAGTACACCTTGATATGAGTACTTGTATGTATAAGAAATAATCCCAGCACATATTAAACTTGCTAATAATGCAATAAAAATATCAACTACAGTAATGGATGATCCAGAACTTAAATTTATAGCACTTGATGAAATTATATCGCTAAATGATAATGATTTTTGATCCATTTAAAATAAAATTAAATTAGTTATTTAAGGATTCCAAGTTAGCAGATAAAAAATGAATTTGAAATAATTTTTTCTCTAATTAAAATTAATAAACTATAAAAATGATCAAATTTTTTTGATTATTTAAGTGATTTGTTAATTTTATCTTCGCATTTTTTCTTAACTGCATCTTTATCAAAATTAGCAGAGGTTTGTTTTTGAGCTAAAACACATGCAGAAATTGCTTTATTAATATTAAAATCTCTATAATTGTGTCTTGCAAAATATAATAAAATTACAGCTATAATTATAAATATTATGTAATTTAATAGTTTTTTATTCATCTTAAAATTTAAATCTATATTATATAATATTAATTGTGTATTGAATAATTATGAACAAAGATGAAGATATTGTAATAACGTCAGCTTTTAGAACTCCTATAGGTTCGTTTCAAGGAAGTTTAAAAAATCATAAAGCAACAGAACTTGGAACTGTTGTAATTAAAAAATGCATGGAACATTCCAAGCTAAAAAGTTCAGAAGTGGATACAGTAATTTTAGGACAAGTATTGCAAACTGGATGTGGTCAAAATCCAGCTAGACAAGTAGCAATTAATTCAGGCATAGATAAAGATAAAACTGCAACAACAATTAATCAAGTATGTGGCTCTGGTTTGGCTGCAGTTACGTTGGGTTTTAATTCTTTAAAACTAAGTGACACAAATATTGTTATTGCAGGAGGTCAAGAAAGTATGACTAATTCTCCACACTATTTAAATTACAGAATGGAAAAAAATTTAAGCGAAGAAAAATTAAAAGATTCAATGCTTATTGATGGATTAATAGATGCATACGATGATTATCATATGGGAGTAACTGCTGAAAATGTTGCAGAAAAATATCAAATAACTAGAAATGATCAGGATAATTTTGCATTAAACTCACAAAAAAAAGCAATAAAAGCTATTAGCGAAAATAGATTTAAAGAAGAAATAATTCCAATAAAATTAAAAGATCAAAAGATATTTGATAAAGATGAATATCCAAGATTGGATACAAATTTAGAAAAATTATCAAACTTAAAAACAGTTTTTAAAAAAAATGGAACTGTAACAGCTGGAAATGCTTCTGGTTTAAATGATGGTGCTGCAGCTTTAACTTTAATGAATTATAAAACTTCAAAAGATAAAGGTTTAAAACCAATTGCTAAAATTATTTCATGGGCACAAAGCGGTGTTGATCCAAAATTGATGGGAACAGGTCCAATACCTGCTTCTAAACTAGCATTAAAAAAAGCTGGATGGAGTATAAATGATTTGGATTTAGTTGAATCAAATGAAGCCTTTGCTGCTCAGTCTATTGCTGTAGTAAAAGAACTTGGACTTAAGGAAGATATAGTAAATGTTAACGGTGGCGCAATTGCTCTAGGACATCCAATTGGTGCTTCAGGTGCAAGAATATTAGTAACCCTAGTAAATGAAATGCAAAAAAGAAAAAATAAAAGAGGTTTAGCAACACTGTGCATTGGTGGAGGTATGGGCATTTCAATGTGTATTGAAAGTATTTAGTTAAATTTCTGACTTTGCTCTTAATCTTTCAAAAAATAATCTTGTTTGAACACCTAAATTTAAAATAGGACTTGGTGGTAACCAATTTGGTTTAACTCTATTATTTATTATTTCAATTTCATTAGATTGTTGATCAGAAGCCATTATGGCTATTTGTTCACCAAATAATGTGCCAACACCAATTCCAGAGCCGTTATAACATCCAGCAACATATATATTTTTATCAATCATTTCAAAAATTTGAGAACTATTTCTACTTCTAGAGACAATTCCAGACCAACTATCTTCTATTAAGTTATTTTTTAAAGTTGGAAATCTTTTGATTAAACCTTTTAAATGTATAAGTTTTCTTTTCGATAATTCGTATTTAGACATTGATTTAGGATTTCTCATTTCGGCTGTATTTCTTATTAATAATCTTCTATCTTTAGTAAAACGAATTGTGGCGCCCATTGGTCTTATCGGTAAAACACCCCACTCCTTTGGCTCACCAATAGATTTAAATTCTTCATCATCCAAAGGTCTTGTCATGCTTGCTGTGAGAGTTAGTGGAAAATTAAAATTTTTTTTAATATTTAGCAATTTTAAAAAACCATTAGTACAAAAAATAATCTTGTTTGTTTGAATTGAATTTTTTTCAAATTGACAATCAATAAAATTATTATTTTTATTCCATTTAATTAATGGACTATTTTCATATAATTCTACATTTCTTGGTAATACATCTATCATTGAACATACTAGTTTAGCAGGGTTAATCAATATTCCACCTTCAGTAAAAACTGCAGTTCTGTAAAAGCTAGTACCTAATTTGCTTTCTAAATCGTGTTGATTTAAAATTTTGTTTTTAAAATTTAATGTTGATAAAAGTTCGCTAAATTTTTTAGCTATTGAAGCATCTTTGATATTTGAAGATGCAAAGTATTTGCCACATTCATTCCAATCACAGTCGACTTGATGTTGTTTTATAAAATTTTTTACAGCTGTAATTCCTAAATTATATATTTTAACTTTTGTTTTATAATTTTTAATATCTTTATTTGAAGTAAAACCATCATTTAAAGTTGTATCAACCAAATATCCAGAATTACGAGAGCTTGAACCTTCTCCTGCTAATTGAGCATCAACAATAATAATTTTTTTACTTGAACTAATTTCTGATAGTTTTCTAGCAGCCGATAAACCTGTGTAACCAGCTCCAACTATTAGATAATCACATTTTTGATTTTTATTTAATATTTTAAAGTTTTTTCGTGGTTGCAAATTAGTTAGCCATCCACACGAATTATCATTAAGAATTTTCATAGAATTAAGATTATACTGAACTTAATTCAATATAGATAATTTAATTTATTGCTGATTTTTGTGGCTTCATATCATTTTTATTTATGCCAGCAACCTCAACTGGTTTTTTCATAGCATCTCTTCTAAAAGGCTCACCTAGTTCTTGATTAAGAATAACTTCAATAAATGTTGTTATTCCTTTTTTTTGATCTTCACATGATTCTTTGATAGCTTTAGTTGTTTCTTCCATTGTTTTAACAGTAACTCCTTTTAATCCACATGCGTTAGCAACTTTTGCATAGCTTAATTCTGGATCTAGTTCCGTTCCAACAAAATTATCATCAAACCAAAGTATTGAGTTTCTTTTTTCTGCGCCCCATTGATAATTTCTAAAAATAACCATCGTTATTTTTGGCCATTCTTTTCTTGCACATGAACTCATTTCATTCATGCTTATTCCAAAAGCCCCGTCACCTGCAAAACCAATTACTGGTGTATCTGGACATCCAATTTTTGCACCTAATATTGAAGGAAAACCATAACCACATGGACCAAATAAACCTGGTGCTAAATATTTTCTTCCTTTTTCAAATGTAGGATAAGCATTTCCTATTGCACAGTTATTACCTATATCAGAAGAAATAATTACATCCTCTGGCATGCCGGCTTGTATCGCTCTCCAAGCTTGTCTTGGGGACATTCTATCGCTATCTCTTTCTCTTGCTTCTTTATTCCAAACTGTTCCTGGATCATCATCTTCATGATCTAAACTTGTTAGTGTTTGTAACCAGGCTGATTTCGTTTGATGTATTAAATTTTTTCTTTCTTCTCTTCCTTTGTCACCCGCATTTGAAGATAATTTTTCTAAAATTTGTTGAGAAACAAGCTTGGCATCTCCACAAATTCCAATTGTAACTTTTTTTGTTAATCCTATTCTATCTGAGTTCATATCTACTTGAATAATTTTTGCGTCTTTGGGCCAGTAATCCAAACCATATCCAGGCAATGTAGAAAATGGATTTAGTCTTGTACCAAGTGCAAGTACAACATCTGCCTTTGAAATTAATTGCATTGCTGCTTTTGAACCGTTGTATCCTAATGGGCCAACTGCTAGATAATGACTTCCAGGAAAACTATCGTTGTGTTGATATCCACTACAAACAGGAGAGTCTAATTTTTCTGCAAGTTTTTTACAATCTTCTATAGCTCCACCGATAACTACCCCTGCTCCAGATAAAATCACTGGAAATTTAGCTTCGGATAGTAATTTTGCAGCTTTAGTTATTGCATCTTCTCCTCCACCTTGTCTTTCTAATCTTACAATTGGTGGAAGCTCAATATCAATAACTTGAGTCCAATAATCTCTTGGAACATTGATTTGTGCTGGTGCAGATCCTCTAATTGCTTTTTCAATTACTCTATTTAATACTTCTGCTATTCTAGAAGGGTCTCTAACTTCTTCTTGATAGCAAACCATATCTTTAAATAAATTCATTTGTTCGACTTCTTGAAATCCACCTTGCCCCATAGTTTTATTTGCTGCTTGAGGAGTAACTAAAAGCAGTGGCGTATGATTCCAATAAGCTGTTTTTATAGGTGTAACAAGACCTGTTATGCCTGGACCATTTTGAGCAATAACCATAGACATTTTTCCAGTTGCCCTAGTGTATCCATCAGCAATTAAACCTCCATTGGTTTCATGAGCAACATCCCAAAAAGTTATACCTGCTTTAGGAAATAAATCAGAGATAGGCATAAATGCTGAACCAATTATTCCAAATGCATGTTCTATTCCATGCATTTGAAGAACTTTGATAAATGCCTCTTCTGTATTCATTTTGGTCATATAAAATCTTTCTATATAAAATTTTTATTTGTTTAACGACATGATTAATATATAAGATCAAAGAAATTTCAAATAAAGAAATCGTCGCTATGGCTAATACAGATATAATTATTCATGATGAAAAAGACAATGTAGGCGTTGTAGTTATTGAAAAAATAACCCCTAATCAAGAATGTAATTGCTGGATTATGGAAAATGATAAATCTGTTAAAATTCAATCTAAAAATGAGATCCCTCTAGGACATAAAATTGCAATGATAGATTTTAAAGAAGGAGATACAATTTTAAAATATGGTCATGATATTGGGAAGGTTGTTAAAGATATTAAAAAAGGTGAGCATGTACATGTTCACAATGTAAAAACTAAGAAGTGGTAATAACATGGAAATTCCAAAAAGTTTTTTAGGTTATAAAAGAGAAAATGGGAGAGTTGGTACTAGAAACCATGTTGTAATTCTGCCAGTTGATGATATTTCAAATGCTTGTGCCGAAGCTGTTGCTAATAATATAAAAGGTACTTTTGCTATACCTCATGCTTATGGAAGATTACAATTTGGCGCTGACTTAGAATTATTTTTTGACACAATGATTGGAACTGGAAAAAACCCAAATGTTGCAGCATGTGTTGTTATAGGTATTGAGCCTAAATGGACTAAAAGAATTGTTGATGCAATAGCTACAACTGGAAAACCTGTTGAAGGTTTTAGTATTGAAGGAGCGGGAGATATTAAAACAATAATGACTGCTTCTAAAAAAGCTCAAGAATTTTCTCAGTGGGCATCTGAAAAACAAAGAGAAGAATGTCCTTTAAGTGATTTATGGATATCAGTTAAATGTGGGGAATCTGATACAACATCAGGAATGGCAGCTAATCCTGCAGTTGGAAATTTAATGGATAAATTAGAACCATTAGGAGTTCATCTTTGCTTTGGCGAAACTTCAGAATTAACTGGTGCTGAAAAAGTTTGCGCAACTAGAGGTTCAACACCTGAAGCGCAAAAAAAATTCATGAAAACTTGGAGTGACTATAATGATTTCATTCTGAAAGAAGCTACAAATGATCTTTCGGAAAGCCAACCTACAGCTGGAAATATAGCTGGTGGCTTAACTACAATTGAAGAAAAAGCTTTTGGGAATTTTCAAAAAATTGGATCAAGAAAATTTATTGATGTACTAACTCCAGCTGAAGAGCCTAAAAAAGGTCCAGGATTGTATTTTATGGATACATCTTCTGCTGCTGGTGAATGTTTAACTTTACAAGCTGCGGCTGGTTTTAATATTCATTTATTTCCAACTGGACAAGGAAATATTATTGGAAATGCAATTGAACCTGTGGTTAAATTAACAGGAAACCCAAGTACTGCGGTTAATATGAAAGAACATATTGATTTAGATGTTTCAAAAATTTTAAAAAGAGAAATGAATATGGATCAAGCTGGCGATGAACTTATAAAAACAACTATCAGAGCTGCTAGTGGTCGTTTAACTTGTGCAGAAGTACTAGGTCATAAAGAATTTATTATGACTAAATTATTTAGAAGTGCTTAGAAAATTAACTATTTACTTTTAACTACTTTCATATTTTTTCTTAGGTTAGAAAAAAATCTTCTTAATATAGCTGCACCAACACCCAAAATAAGTGCTAGAAGTATTGACAACATTCCATAAAGAACAGGAACATTTACAGATATATCTTTTATAAATTTTGCAAAAGGACTTAAAGTTTTAGCACCATTATTACTTACAACTTCTAAAGTTTTCTCTGTAAAAAATGCATCATAAGCAATTGCTATACCAACTAGCAATAATAGAACTGCTAAAATAGTTTTAAATTGAGAGCTATCAACTCTCTCACCAACTTTTTGTCCTACCTGAACGCCTAATATAGAGCCACAAATTAAGATCATTACGAGCAAAAGATCAATTGAACCATAATTAAAAGCATGAAGAACAGTAACAATTGCGCTAACAAAAATCGTTACAAACAAAGAAGTTCCTGGAATAAGTTTGGTTGGCATACCAATTATATAAATCATTGCAGGTACTAAAATAAATGCACCACCAACACCCATTATTGCAGCTATAAATCCAACAACAAGGCCAATAATAATCGGTGTGAAGGCACTTTCATATAACTTAGATTTTTTAAATCTCATTCTAAACGGCAAACCATGTATCCAATAATGATAGTGAAGTTTTTTTCTAACAACAATTTTTCTTCTTGCTCTATCGATTTCTGTGACTCCTTGAACAAGCATTATTGTTCCAATAATTGCCAAGATGTACATATATGATAATGAAATAACTATATTAATTTTTCCAATGTCTTGGAAATAAGAAAAAGTTATAATACCTAAGATGGTCCCAGCTGCACCACCTATGACAATCATAAATCCCATTTTATAATCCAAAGTTCCTTTAAGATAATGAGTAGTTGAACCTGAGATTGATGTACCTAAAATATTGTTTGCCTCGTTTGGCACTGCATAAGTTGGTGGCACACCTAAAAAAATTAAAAATGGAGTCATTAAAAAACCTCCTCCAACACCAAACAAACCTGAAAGAACTCCAACAACTAAACTAAGAATAAATATTAAAGGAAGATTTACATAAACTTCTGCTATTGGAAGAAAATACTCCATAGTTACTAACTATTCTCCTAAAATATTAAAGTCAACTATTTGATTAAATATTAAAAAAAGTTCCAAAAAGAATTAGTCCCCAGTATGCAGCTAAACCAAAATATATAGCCGATTTTGCACTGATAAATGATTGAAGATTTGGAAGTTGCTTAACGGAGTATTTAATATTTTTAATAAAATTGTTAAGCATAATTAGGAATTACACCTGGTTTTAAAATTTTGCAAGTAATTTTTAAAAAAAATCTAAAAAATATTTAAAAGATTGTAGCTCCAAAAACTTTAATCTGATCACCCTCTTCTCCTAAGACAAGACGTCCTAAAAACTCTCCTGGGATCTTTGTGCTAGTCTGTTTGTATAAAATACTAACATGCTGACCTCTCTTAAGGCAGCCAAACGCTTTACAGCCTTCTGACAGTGAAGATATAAGGTCATTACTTGCCCATTGCTTTCCAAGTTCCACTTCATTAGCTCCGTAGAGCATCTGTGATGAGAAATCTTTAGTAAATCCTCCATAGTCTTTAATGTTTGATGACTTGACTAAGTTAGCCCAAATGGGCTCAGCAATTTTGATTATTTCTTCCTCAGATTTGTCTAGAAGACTCATTAATATAATTATGAAGCTTCCTTCTTCTCTTTTTCATCAACTATATGATAAACTGGAGCCTTCTCCATAGTGAATTTGCCAGTCTTAGGATCTCTTCTGGATAGGGTTAAACAATGCCAATTTTCATCATCTAGCTTCATGTAGTCACCTCTGTAATAATAGCCTGGCCAACGTGTCTCTTGTCTAAAAAGAGTATGTTCAGTTACGCACTGAGATGTAAGAGTTCTATGTTTTAACTCCCAAGCCCTCATTAACTGGTGATAATCTTCAGCACCTACTTTTTCAAGGTCTTCTTGTAACCAATCTAATAATTCTAGACCTTTTTTAAGAGTATTTTCATTAGTCATATAGTTATAAGATATTCCTCCAACGTACTCGTCCATAATTTTCTGTAGACGTTGAAGACCTTGAATTGGTGATATATAGCTTGGAGAAACTGTTCCACCTGTAATTTCGTTTCTTCCAACAGTATAGTTTTCCAATGGTTTAAATATAATATCTTTAAAATTTTCACATTGTTTGTCACTTACATTTATATCTTTTGCCTTTTCTTCTTCAATATACTTAACAGCTGCTTTTGCTGCCAATCTTCCCTCTGTAAATGACCCTGATGAGAATTTGTGTGCACTTCCACCTACTGTATCACCCGCACCAAATAAACCTTCTACAGTTGTCATTCTATTATATCCCCAAAAATATTCTGGAGGGGCAATATCTTCAGGACCACTAACCCAGGCACCTGAACAAGTAGCATGTGAACCCATTACATAAGGTTCAGAAGTGGTTAATTCAGGATTTGTGTATTTTGGATCAATATTTTGTGATGCCCAAACAACTGCTTGTCCAACTGTCATACCTAAGAAATTCTCCCACCCAACTGTTTCTAAATGTGGATCTTGGAAAGCCTCTTTAGTAACCATGTGAATTGGACCGCCTCCTGCCATGACTTCTTGTATAAAAGCATGATTACGTAAACAGGTTGGAGTTGGATGATGGTCAATATATTCACCAACTAACTCTTTAGTTTTATCGTACCATTTCTTCTCATAATTCTCTCCATTGGCATTCTGAGTATAAGTTTTTAAATGTAAAAAATAAGCTCCTACAGGACCATAACCATCTTTAAATCTACATAACACAATTCTATTTTCCATTTGTGTCATTTTAGCTCCAGCTTCAATCGGAAGAGCATATGCAGATCCATTACTCCAAGGTGCATACCAAGTTCTTCCCATTCCTTCACCAACAGCTCTTGGTTTAAAAATATGAGAAGCTCCACCTGCAGCAACTATTACAGTTTTTGCTCTGAACACATAATAGTCTCCAGTTCTCATGTTAAATCCAACAGCTCCACCTACTCTATTTTCTTTTGATTCATCCATTAATAGATGAGTAATCATGATCCTATTATAAATTTTATCTGCAGATTTTTTTGCTGCTTCAGCTACTATTGGCTTATAACTTTCTCCATGAATCATTATTTGCCATTTACCTTCACGTTGGTAACGGCCAGTTTCTTTATTCTTCATCATTGGCAAGCCCCACTCATCAAACATGTGTACTGTTGAGTCTACGTGACGAGCCATATCATATCCAAGATCTTCTCTAACTAGACCCATTAGATCATTTCGAGCATAACGAACATGATCTTCTGGTTGATTTTCTCCCCATTGCATTCCCATATAGCAGTTGATTGCATATAGACCTTGAGCTACAGCTCCACTTCTGTCGATATTCGCTTTTTCTACGCAAATAATTTTTAAGTCTCTGCCCCAGTGTCTAGCTTCAAAAGTGGCACCAGTACCAGCCATACCCCCGCCTACAACAAGAATATCACAATCTTCAACTATAGTTTTTCTAGCCATTAATAATAAACACCTTTTTTAAATGCACTTTTTTCTACTTTAGGTAATTCTTTTTTTGTATTTAAACCTTCAGGTTCTGAATAAAGAATTTGCGAATTTATTTCTCCTTGGTTTGGTTTGTCACCATCTGCAAGTTTTGGAATAAATTTTCCCCATGGCTTTGTTGTTATTGGAGAAACAAAGTCTTTTACTGTCCCATTTCTAAATTTAATTTTCCAAGAGATTGTTCCTTTTTCTTCTTCTCTTCTAACTCTTACGCTATGTCCCATAGGTGCAAAGTCAGCATAACCTCGAACATCTATTGCATGGTTAGGACAAGCTTTAACACATGAATAACATTCCCAACAAAAATTCGGTTCAATATTTTTTGCACGTCTTATAGTTTCATCTATGTGCATAATATCTGAAGGACAAATATCTACACAATGACCACAACCATCACAACGAGTCATATATACAAAAGTTGACATAATTTATTTTATTCCTTTCAAAATCATTTTAATAATGTTTTGGATTCTCTCTACTTATACCTAATCCAAATTGCTTTGGGGCATCTGCTTCGGGTGGCAAATTGTCTCTGGAACCGTCAGCTTCTGCTAAATTTTTCTGTATCGCAGCTCCTGGTTTATAAAACATATGTGCAAATTTAGACCAATATACTCCTCCAAATAAAACAAGGTTTGATACAATAAATAATACTAAAAATACTTTATCATCCCATCTGTCATTTAAATTTAAAGATTGTAAATAAGACCAAATTAAACCAGTTAGAGATGACACAACAAGAGCAAGAACAAATAAATCTGCTTTTATAATTCTATACCAAGGTTGAGCTTCTGAATAAACGTCTACTCTCAAGAAAAACCAAAACCAACTTCCTCCGACTACTGTCATAATAGCACCTACGTGCCAAATGATAGGCCAGAAAGATGGTGTATCTGAAGATGGACTTGAATAACAAAAAATCATTATTGCTGATCCTACCCAGAATAAAATTGTTCCATACATTCCAAGCAAATGAGCTGCTCTTCTTTTGCCAGCCCCAAGTTCAGAAGTAGTAGCTATATCGCTTACGATTGTTTTAGAAATTACAGATATTCTTTCACCTGTACTTAAAGTTTTAGTAGCAGATAATTTTGCTTTTTTTGCATTTTCAAAAAAATACTTAACATTTTTTTTATGAATAATATCTACAAGGGTGCCAACAACAATTAAGATAACCATTAAAACAACAAAAGACTGCATAAATATTGGTGATACAGTTTCAGCTAATATTGCAAATGGATTTATTGATATCATATTGCTTTTTCTCCCTTAGAAGGAAGTGTTTAGTATAGATGTCAAAATAGATCAACTGTTATATGAAGGACAGTTCGTAACAGCTTTTTGATAAATCTTGGATAAAATTCTATAATTTTTTAAACTTTTTCTTTTCCAAAATGGTTTTTCAATAGAATTTACTGAAACTACACCTTTGCCTGAACCTATAACGATGATTTCATCATAAATACTTAGTGATTCAACTGATATGTTTTTTCTTTTAATTTGTTTTAATTTTTTTGTAAAAAATCTGAGTGTCGTTCCTTTATAAAAGCTATCTATAGGTGAATATATTTTATTCTTTTTAATGAATAAAAGATTAGAAGTCCCAGTTTCCAAAATTTTATTATCTTTGTAGAGCGCTATATCAGACTTAGTTGTATCCATTTTTTTTAAGTGACTTATGATTTTTTTATATTTTAGATTTTTATATTCAGGATCAATTCTCTTATAATTAATTAATTTAAGCTTAAAGTTCAATTTAGGTTTATGTCTTTTTCTTAATGAAATCGAAATCATTTTTTTGTTTACTGCAACTCTAAACAAATGGTCATAATTTTTTTTATTTTTTATATTTATTTTAATTAATTTTCTAATATTTTTTTTTATATCTTTATAATAAATTTTATAATCTTTTAATGATCTGAATAAGTTATTCATATGATCATTGAAGAATAAAATCTTAGCTGGCTTTCCTATAAGTCTCATTGTTGTAAAAACTCCATGGGAGTTCCAAAGATCTTGAAATTTAATTTCTTTCAAATCTTTATGATGATAGGATTTTTTTAATAATAGTTTGACCATTTTCAGTTAAAAAAGATTCTGGATGAAATTGAAAACCATATACACTATTTTTTACATCTTCAATAGCCATTGGAATATTTGATTTAGCACATCTCATCGTTATTTTTATATTATTTGACTTGAACGGTTCATATAATTTTAATGAGTGATAACGTCCAACTTTAAATATTTTATTTTTTTTAAATAATTTACTTTCATTTGTTACTTTTACCTTTGATTGATAACCATGAAAAATATTTTTTTGCTGCACTATTTTACCTTTTTCATTAAATAAAATTTGCTGGTATCCAAGACAAATTCCGATAATTTTCTTTTTTCCTTTATATTGTCTATATATCTTTGAAGTTAACGGATAATCTTTTGGTGATCCTGGTCCGGGTGACAAAACAATTGTTGTAGATTGATCTAATTTTTTTTTATTAATGTTAAAATAATTAGAACAATAAACTTTATCAAAATTAGAAAATTGATGGACTACATTCCAAGTAAAAGAGTCTTGATGATCAATTATATAAATCATTTATAAAGCTCCAATAAAGATTTTGCTTTTATAAAATTTTCATTAAATTCTTTTTTTGATGAACTGTCTAAAACAACACCAGAAGCTGCTGAAATTTCTGAAATATTTTTATAATTTAATATTGACCTTATGATTATATTGAATTTCATATCCTGATTATATTTGATGTATCCAAAACTGCCTGTAAATATATTTCTATCTTCTGTTTCTTGTTTATTTAAAAGTTGAAGAGTTCTAATTTTTGGACATCCAATAACTGACCCACCTGGCATCATAGATTTAATTATATTTTTTGGAGTAGTATTTTTGTTCAATATACCTTGTATTGATGTAACATAATGAAATAGATGCTTGTATTCCTCTACGTATTTTTTCTTTAATATTTTTACTGATCCGGGTTTGCATATTTTTGATAAGTCACTCCTTTCCATATCAACAATCATGTTGTGTTCTTTCGTTTCTTTCTCATTATTTCTGAAAAAATTTAGTGCTCTAATTTTATTAATTTTTTTACTTTTTTTAAGAGTTCCAGCAATAGGTTTGGTAACAATCTTGTTTCCTTTTCTATTGATGAGAGTCTCGGGTGAACAACTAACTATGGAAAAGTTTTTGTCTCTAATCATAAAGGACTCGGGTGATGAATTTATTTTCATTAATTTCCAAAAAAAATTGACTGGGTTAATTGTCGATTTATTTTTATATTTAGTACAAATTTTAATTTGATACGTCTCTCCTTGTCTTATTTTTTTTGAAAATAAATTAAATATTTTTTTATACTTTTTATAATTAATATTTGTTTTAAAGGGACTTAAGATCTGAGTTTTATTAAAGAAACTGTTGAATTTGTGCTTTCTGACTATAGATATGATTTTTATATCTTTTCTTATCTTTATTAATGTTTCTGGTTTGTAAAAAATACCTTTATAGAAATTAAGTTTTTGTTGATTTTTTATTTGAATATTTAATAAATTACAAAGAATTTCATATCCAAAAAACCCTATTAAAAGATCGGTCTCTTTTTTATACTTTTTATTTTTAAATGAATTAAAAAAATTATTTATATTTTTTCTTGTTAATACAATTTTTTTTGAAAAATCAGTATATAAATTATATCCATCATGTACTTTATAAATTATCAAAGACTTATTAGAATTATATAGCCTTTCTAAATAAGGATTAAATTTCAGATGTTGCGAGCTGTTTTCTTTCAATTGCTATCTCTTTTATAGGTAAATGTATCAAGCCAGCAAATAAAGATAAAGCGATAGAAATGTACCATGCATAATCAAGGGAACCATATAAATCATGGAATAAACCGCCAAGATAGGCGCCTAGAAATGATCCAACTTGGTGACTTAAAAAAACAAAACCATATAATAAAGACACATACTTAGTTCCAAAAATATGACTTACTATGCCGCTTGTAGGTGGAACAGTTGATAACCACAAATAACCGAATGTAGCACCAAAAATTAATGCGTTAATCACACTTGCTGGCATAAGTATAAAATATAAAATTGAAACTCCTCTTAATAAATAAATCGTACTCAATAATTTTTTCTTACTAATTCTTGTGGACAAATATCCACTAGTCAAAGTTCCAAAAATATTAAATAAGCCAATTAATGCTAAAATTGCAGTTGCTGTCCAATCTTCAAGTCCTTTATCTCTTATGTGCATAGGTATATGTGTTGCAACAAGAGCTATATGCCAACCACATACAAAAAATCCTAAAGTTAAATAATTGTAACTTTTGTTTGAAAATGCTTCCTTTATAGCTTGCATAGCAGTTTGATTATTTTCGTTTTCTTGTTTTAATCCTGCCATTGGGGTATTTAAAAATAGAGAAATAAACAAACCTGCTAAAATCATAGCTCCAAAAATAAGTAACGTTGGATTCCAGCCAAATTCTAAAAGGAAAAATCTTGTGTAAATAGGAGATACAAAATATCCAAAAGAACCAGCTGCAGTAACAACACCTATTGCGATAGTCCTTTTATTTAGTGGAAAATGTTTAGATACAATAGAGATTGGAATACTTATTGCAGTTGCCGCAAGTCCAATCCCAATTAAAATTCCTAAATCGAAAGTAAACCAAAATCCTGTATTTGGTCCATAATTTAAAAAATAAATACCAGCTAAATAAAATAAAAAACCTATAAATATAGCTACTCTTCCGCTAAATTTATCTGTAATTAATCCAAAAAGAGGTCCAAATAGTCCCCAAAAAAATAATTGTATACCCATCGCAAAACCAAACTCAGTTTGAGTACAACCAAGATCAATTTCAAAATCAAAAAAGAAAAGACCAAAAGTCTGTCTAATGCCTAATGAAATAATAACCACTAAAGATGCAGCTACTAATGTTATTAGTGCTGTTTTATTTGGTATAAATTTTTCAGAATTCATTTAATAAATCTCAAAGATCTTTTCAAATCATTAATTAAGTCTTTAGGATCTTCGAGACCAATATGAAGTCTAACCAAATGTTCATTTTTTGCTAAACCTAAATATTTTCTATTACCTAATTCTCTAAATTCTTGCTGTAAAGCTAAACTTTCAAATCCACCCCAGCTATATCCATAACCAAATAGTTTTAATGAGTTTACAAATTTAAGAACAGACTTTTTGCTTTTCGCTTTAATTTTTAAACCCATTAATCCAGATGCTCCTGAATAATATTTTTTCCACATCTTAAAGTTATATGAACCCTTTTTATATGGGTATAAAAGTTTCACTTTTTTATTCTTAGATAAAAAATTTGCAATTTTTTTTGCGTTTTCCTGATGTTTATCTAAACGTACATCTAAAGTTCTAAGTCCTCTTATTATTAAATATGCATCATCGGGTCCCAACCTAAGACCAGTAATCTTATTTGCTTTCTCAACATGTTTAAAAACTCTTTTATTTACAGCTAAACTTCCACCCATAACATCAGAATGCCCAGAATAATACTTTGTGGCTGAAACAATAGACATATCAAATCCTAATTTAATAGGTTTTAAAAAATATGGTGTAGCCCAAGTATTATCTATAGCTGTGAATAATTTATGCTTCTTTGCTATGGAAACTATTTTAGATAAATCCTGAAATTCAAAAGAATTACTGCCTGGACTTTCAACATAAATTAATTTTGTTTTATTGGTAATTCTATTTTTTAAAGTATTTAAATCATGTGGATTATAAAAGATTGTTTTAATATTAAATGGTTTAAGAAAATCTTCAGTTAAAAGCCTCGTTGGATAATAAACTGGATCAGCAACAAGAATTTCATCGCCAGGACGTACAATGCTAAAAATTGATAAAAAAACTGAACCAAAGCCAGTTGGGGTTAAAAAAACATGATAGCATTCTTCCATTCTCTTCAGCATTTGTTGTAAAATATATGTTGTGGAAGTGCCTTGTCTTCCATAATCAAAATGCCCGCCAGTAGGGTTTTTTTTTCCTTTTGCTTGTGTTCTTCTGAGCTCATTCATCGTCTTAAAGATAATCGTTGAAGCCCTAACTACGGGAGGATTTACAGACTGGTTATAGTAATCTTTCGCGGTATGCTTCAAAAAAGTTTTAAATGATTTATCCATAAAAAATTTGATATGTATTTATGACAATGCTATATCCCACGAATAAGTCAATAAAATTTTAAAATTGAGGTAAAAATGGGATATCCAAAAAAGCATAGAGGCCGTAGAAAAATGGGCTCAAAAAAAAGAAGAGCTAGAAAAAAAAATAAGAAAAAATAAACTTATTTTTGTATTATAATGATAAATAGTATTCGAAGACTTCGAATAATAGCTTTAATGTTATTTCTCACACCAGCAGTTTCTTTAATTGGTTCATTGTTAATAAATAATTATTTAGCAACATTTAAATTTACATACGAATTTAATTATAATTTTAAAGAAAATATTCCAGGAAATACAGTTAGATTTCAATGTAAAGAAGAAAATAATTTTTGCGACAAACTAGAGATAGAGAAATATAAAACTTTAGGTCAATGTAATTTAAAAGTAATAAAAGATAATATTATTACGGAAAATGGAAATATAAAAAAAAATTATACTCTTGAAAAAATAAAATCATCACAAGAAAAACTTTTTGCACAATTTATGATAACTGACAAATTAAATAAAGAGTGCATAATTAATTCAAGTAGTCAAACTTTATATAATTATTTTCCTTATTTTTTTGAAACAGTTTATAAAATAAAAACTAATAAAAAAACAACTCTTGGAGTTAGTAGAGCAGTTAACCCTTTCTTTTATGGGGAAACATCTATAAGCAACATTGTTAAAAGATTTCCACTAAATTACTTTTTTAAACCACTTTTATATTTGAGCGTAATACTTATGATATTATATTGGGTGTACTATAACAAAATTTTAAAAGAATTAGATAATTCGAAAAAAAATTATTATTTTTTTTCATTTGGAGTACTTTCAGCTTTCTTTTTATTTTTGCATGTTTTTTTTCTTGGATGGACATTTGAAAGTGACTTTTTAACAAAATTGCGAAGGTCTTATGTTGTTTTTTTTATTTTATTTGAAATTTTAGCTCAAGCTTTTCTTATAAAAAAAATTTTTTCTATTAAAGAAAAAATTACTAATTTTCTTAATTTAATTATTGTTTATTCAAAATTACTATTTGTTTCATTTATTTGTATTGCTACTGTGGTTATTTTATTAATTTTATTAATATCTAATTTAGATTCTAAGATTGATTACATGTTAGAATGGAATTATTTTTTATTGCTACTTTTTTTTTACTTTCTATCTTTTTTGATGTGGAAAAAAACTAATTAGTAATCCACCCGCCACCTAAAAGCTTGCTACCGTTGTCGTCTTTTTTATAAAATACGCATGCTTGACCAGGTGAAATTCCATATTCATTTTCCATCAATTCTATGTCGGCTAAATTTTTGTTTAAATTTATATTAGCTTTCAACAATTTTCCTGTTGATCTAACTTTTACCAATATTTCTTCTTTTAGTTCATCTAATTTGCATAAAATATTTAAATTTTTTAATTTTATTTTTTTTTGAGCTAAATATTTTTTTGGACCTACAATAATTTCGTTTTTTTCAGCATTTATTTTTATTACATAAAGGGGGTCTTTGTTTGAAATTTTTATTCCACGTCTTTGTCCGATTGTAAAATTTATAATCCCATCGTGAACACCTACAACTTTTCCATTTATATTCTTTATATTTCCTTTATTAAAAGATTCAGGTTTAAATTTTTTTATTACAGAAGAATAGTCTCCGTTTGGAACAAAGCATATATCTTGACTATCTGGTTTATCTGCTACATTTAAACCTAATTTTCTAGCAATTTCTCTAGTTTCATTTTTCAACATACTACCAAGCGGGAACCTTAAGTAATTTAATTGCTCTCTTGATGTATTAAATAAAAAATAGCTTTGGTCTCTATTTTCATCAACGGCTTTATACATATTTGTTTCATTGTTTTTGGTTATACTTTTTACATAATGACCAGTAATTAATGCATCAGCATTTAAATTTTTTGATACTTCAAACAAATCTTTAAATTTTACAGTTTGATTGCATTGAATACATGGAATTGGTGTTTCGCCTTTTAAATAACTTCCTACAAAACTATCTATGACACCTGATTTAAATTTATTTTGAAAATATAAAATTTTGTGTTCGATATCCAAAATATCAGCTACCCTTTTGGCATCTAAAATATCTTGTCCGGCGCAGCACTGTCTTGATTTTGAAACCTCTTTAGTATCATCATATAATTTTAATGTAATGCCAATAACATTGTAGCCTTGCTCTTTCATAATTCCAGCAACAGTAGACGAATCAACACCTCCTGACATTGCAACAACTACTGTTGTATCTTTTGGATCTTTATTTAATCCTATTGAATTTTTTTTATTACTCATTGATATATTTATACTGATTTCTATTATAAGGTACATAAAATGATTTTAGAATTTGAACCAGGAGATAAAGTAATTAATCCATTAAATAAAAATTGGGGAATAGGCCAAGTACAATCGGTTATCAATAATAAAATTACTGTTAATTTTCAAAATGTAGGAAAAAAAGTAATTAATTCAGAAAATATTAAGCTAGAAAAATTCAAAAGCAATGATTGAGGAGCAAAAAAAAGAAATTGCCAAAAATTTATTACCTTTGTTTGAGAAGGCTGGAAGTATTTGCTTAGAATTAAGAAAGAAAGGTTTAAAAAAAGAAATAAAAAATGATAACACGCCGGTCACTAATGGAGATATTGAGGTAAATAATTTAATAACTGCTGAAATTGCAAAAATAACACCTAAAATTCCAATTGTATCAGAAGAAACCTCAGAAAATAAGTCAAATGAAAATTTGAAAAATTTTTGGTTAATAGATCCAATAGATGGGACATATGATTACATTAATAATAAAGATGAATTTACAATTAATGCAGGATTAATAATAAATAATAGACCTGAGATCGGAATTATATATGCGCCAGCAAAAAAAAGACTGTTCTACTCCTACCATCAGGATAAGTGCTTTGAATTATCAAATAAGAAAGAAAAGCTACTAGATTGTAAAAAGATATCAAAAAAAGGAGAAATCAAAGCTGTATCTTATTCAAATGAATTAAAGCCTCAAATTAAAGATTGGCATAAAAAATTTAATGTTACTGAACATATAAAAATGAAAAGTTCATTAAAGTTTTGTGTTATTGCATCTGGAGAATATGATCTATACATTGCAGAACCTAGAGCATGTGAATGGGATATAGCAGCTGGTCATGCTATATTAAAACATGCAGGTGGTACAGTTACTGATTTTGAAAACAAAGAAATTTTATATGGAAAAAAAGATTTCAAAAATCCAAGTTTAATTTTAAAAAGATCTAATTTACTTTAATGAGTGAACAGTTAAGAATAATATTAATAATTATTGTATCAGTATCAATTTTTGGTCTTATAGTTTTTGTTTTTGTAAAAAATTATATTAAAAATAAAATTAATTATTATCTTAATAAAAAAAATAAAAAATTAGAGTAAATTAATTATTTTTAAATATTCATCTTTTTTTAAATCCATAATTCTTCTAGAGGTATCAAAATCAAATCCAGATCTTGCTAAAATTCCTATATCTTTTTTATAAAATAATGGTCTATTATTTTCATCTCTAGCTGGGCCTATTCTTTTTTTTTTGCAAACTTTTATAGCTGAAAAAAAATCTTGATCTTCATTGCTGGCAATAATTTCATCTAAAGTACTTTTTATATACTTATCCTTAATCCCTTTTGAAAATAAATAACTTCTAATTTTATTAATTGAATTTCCTCTTTGAAGTAAACTTTTAGCTTTAGAATTTGAGTAGAATTTATCATTAATAAACTTTGTTTTTTCCAAATCCTCTAAAACAGCATTTATTAAGTCGTTTATATTTGATTTATTAACACTTGGTATCTTGGTCTTAAGATATTTCTTTAATAAATAAGTCTTTAATTGCTGCTTTGATGGAGCATACTTTTCAATATATGCAAAAGCAAAATTGCGCATTTCTTCAACAGTAGCTTCCAAATTTTTTTTTTTATTTTTTATAGGAATCATTAATTGATGTAATATAATACATTTTCTTATGGCCGAACAAATTTCTACATTCTTTACAATTGATATGATTTATTTATGGTTAAACATTGGTGTTATTCCATTCTGGTTTATTCTAATGTTTTTTCCAAACTCAAAAGTTTGTGGTGTTTTTGTTAGCTCAATTTTTCCAATTTTTACATTAAGTATAATTTATATATATTTAGTGTATTATTATTTTGTTGCTGGATATGATTTTGGTCAAAATTTTGGTTTATATTTAGGATTGGACTCTCTGGGTGAATTATTCAGTGAAAGAGCTTTTTTAATTATTTTTTGGACACACTTTCTTACAATCAATTTATTTTGTGGTTCATGGATAGTCAGCGATAGTAGAAAATTTTCTATGTCTAAAATTCTTGTTTTCATCCCACTTGTTATAACTTATTTTACTGGTCCTTTAGGAATTTTAATTTATTGGTTAATAAGAATTTTTTATGCAAAAAGAATATCTCTTTATGATTAAGCTTTAATTTTAAAACCTTTTTGTACCATTAAACCAAAGCCTCCTTCAATATGTGATACATTTTTAAATCCCATCTCTTTAAGTGTCTTAGCTGCTAATGCGGATCTTCCGCCAGCCGCACAAAATAATACTGTTTCTTTATTTAAATCTATTTGATTATTTTGAACGTAGGCGCTTTCGGGGTGAATAGAAAATTCCAGTAAGCCTCTTGGTATATGAAAAGAATTTTCAACCGTACCAAGTTTTTGTAGCTCGGTCATATCCCTTATATCAATTAAATTACATTTATTTTCGTTAACTAATATGATTGCTTGTTCAGGAGTAATGGTTTTTACTTCATTTAAAGCTTCTGCAACAAGAGTTTGTGGTGATTTAATTGTCATAATAATATAAATAAATTATCATAATCAAAATAATGAAAAAAAGCATCATAAAAAAATTATTTATTAAACTGTGTAAAATTATGGGTTATGAAATAATCGATCAAAATAATTTTACTTCACCGACTCTCGAAAAAAAACTCAACGAGGAATTATCAATACTTAATAATAAATCAATAGTTCTTCCATTGGGTGAGGTTAATATAACAAGAAAAGTTAAATCTATATTGCTGTTATTTAGAACAAACAGTAATATTGAAATATGGGATCAAAATAAAAAAAGATTATTTGAATTACCAAAAATCGAATATTCATTAAGATCACTTAATTCGCTTTTAAAATCAATTATTTTTTGTAAAAAGAAATATCCAGATATTAAAATTAAGCTTTTAATTATAGATGATAATACTGATGAGATCAATTTAAGTAAAATAAAAAACTTAACAAAGAATAATGATTTTAATATTGAATATGAAAGTGTTAATCATCAAAAATATAAACAAATAATAAAAGAACAAAAAAACGAACAAACTTATTCTAATCTCGCCAGTTTACTTACCTGCTACGAAATTGCCAAAAAAAATGCTGATGATTTAATATTTTTTGTTGAAGATGATTATATTCATTTTGAACCAATGCTTGAAGAAATGATAGCTTCTTATGAAAGAATTTCATCTCAAATTAAAAAAGATATTTTTATGTGCCCTGCAGATTACCCTTACTTATATATGAATAATAGTAAAACTAATGTTTTAATTGGAAATAAAAGACATTGGAGAACAGTAGAGGAAACTTTATGCACATTTATGACTAGTAAGGAATTATTAGAAAAATACTGGGATAATTTTTATAATACATGCCTTGATAGACATGATCCTTTTGAAAAATGCATAAATGAAATCTATAAAGATGAAGTTTGCATCTCCCCTCTTAAAAGTTTATCGGTGCATTTTACAAATGTTAACTCTAGTTATGGTTTATCACCATTTATTGATTATCAAAAATTGTGGGATGAAAATGAATAAAAAAACCCCCTTTTTTTAAAAAAAAGGGGGAAAAGTTAGAGGACTTGAGAATTTTTTAAGGGGCTCTCTATGAGTAGAAAACATGGAGTAGAGAACCCCTTTATCAATTGATTCCTTAATCTCTTATTGCGTAAGCAATAACTCCAGTTTCGGTAACATCTGTACCTTTAGTTTCACCATCTTTACTTAATCTAATTCCAAAAGTGTTTTTCATTAAGAACCAGATAATAAATGATATTACAAATACAAAGGCATTGATTGAAACTATTCCAAGTAACTGTGTAGCAAAGGAAGCGCCAGAATTTGTAATTGGCACTGCTAAAGTTCCCCAGATACCTGCAAATAAGTGAGCTGGAATAGCACCTACAACATCGTCAATTTTCATTGCTAATAAAAACTTAGTTCCGTACACAACTATAATTCCTCCTACAGCACCAATTAGAATTGCTGCTAAAGGTGAAGGCATTAATGGTTCGGCAGTTATTGCGACCAAACCACCTATACATCCATTTAACATTTGAATTACATCTGTTTTTCCAAAAGCAATTCTTGTAACAATAGCAGCTGCCATAACACCACCAGCACCTGCTAAGAATGTGTTCATAAAAATTGTTGATACTGCAATAGCATCAACAGCTGTACCCATTGCTAATTGAGAACCGCCATTAAAACCAAACCAACCTAACCATAAAATAAATATTCCAAGTGTAACTAATGGAATTGAAGATGCCGCAAAAGGTTTGATTGGTGCAGGCTCGCCGGTTTTTGTAAATCTACCTAATCTAGGACCAAGTAAAATCGCTCCAGCTAAAGCTGCTGCTCCGCCAGTTGAGTGTACCAAAGTTGATCCAGCAAAATCACTAAAACCAGCTGTTGCTAACCAACCTCCTCCCCATTGCCATCCCATGACAATTGGATAAATAATTCCTGATAAAATTGCTGCAAATAAAAAAAATGGCCATAATTTAATTCTTTCAGCCATTGTGCCTGATACAATTGACACTGTAGTTGCACAGAAAACCATTTGGAAATACCAATCAGACCCATCTGAATAACCAGTATCTACTTTACTTGCGTCAGACCAAGGTATAAAATTTCCAATATAACCGCCTTCTGGTATTCCATAAGCTAAGTTATATCCAAACATCCAAAACATTATTCCAGCAATTGAAAATAAACCAATGTTTTTAGCACAAATTACAGAAACACTTTTTGATGTAACCATTCCAGCTTCGAGCATTGCAAAACCTGCCGCCATGAACATGACAAGAAATCCACAAACTAAAAAAAGAAATGTATTAAAAATAAATCCTACCTCTGCCGAAACAGTTGTTTCAGCATTTCCTACACTGGTCATATTTAGTAAAAAAAATAAACTTACTAAAGGACCAATTAATTTTTTATATAATTTTGACATATATCTCCCTTTGTTAATGAGACTCTTATATTTTTAAAAATTTATAAAACTATCGTTGATATGGAAAAATAGGTATGCAGATCTTGCATATAGTAACAGCCTTATTACATTTTTGTAACAAGGCTGTTAAAACTTTAATTACTTATTGAATACTTCTTTAAGTGCTTTCGCAGGCAAAAATTTTACTTTTTGAGAAGCAGCGATTTGAATTTGTTCTCCTGTTCTAGGATTACGTCCAATTCGAGCCTTCCTTTTAGCCACTTTATATGTACCAAAACCAGCAATTTTCACAGAATCGTCATTTTTCAATGCATCTAGAATAGTGTTGGTAATTGTATCAAAAGTACGCTCAGCATCAGCTTTGCTTTGGTTTAAAGAACCAGCCAATTTAGCGACTAATTGTTTTTTGTTCATTTTTTAGCTCCGGTTATTAGGTTAATTAATATAATTAACATAATCCTTTATTTTTCAAGCTTTTTTTTAGTATATATTTTTTTTATACCCACAATATATTGTGGTCTAAAAGTATTGATTTTATTGATTTTTTTTAATTAAAAAAATGGCTTAAAATAAGCCTAAATCTTTAAGATCATTGAATGTTGCAAAAAACATTAAAAATAGCAACAAAAACATTCCGATTCGAAAAAAACCTTCTTGGGTTTTTTGACTTAAAGGTCTTCCTAAAATTTTTTCAAACCCATAAAACATTAAATGGCCTCCATCTAAAAGGGGTATTGGAAACAAGTTAATCAAACCTAAACTTATAGAAATGTAAGCCATAATACTCAAAAAAGGTATAAATCCAATTTCTGCTACTTGGCCAGTAATTTTAGCAATTCTAATTGGTCCTCCCAATTGTGAGCTATCTCCGGATCCACCAATTATTGAGCCTAAGTATTTTAGTGAAGAGATACATACAAAATAAACCTCATTTATTGAATGATATAAAGCTTTTGCAGGACCTAATTTAACATGATTAATTTCATTGTTAAATGGGCTTAGTTTTATTCCAACAATTCTCCTTTTAACTTGATTTCCCATATTGTCTTCAGCATCAACAATATTAGGTTTTACCTTTAATATTAATTCATTTTCAAATCTTTCAACTTTAAAATCTATATATTCAGAAGTTGACATGGTAATAAGCTTAGAAACATCCAGAATACTTTTAACTTTGTTTCCATCTATTTCTAAAATTAAATCATTTTTTTTAAGTCCAGCGATTTGTGCAGGGCTTTCATTTTGAACTTCATCTATCATTGCTGGAGTAAAATCTTTACCAATAAACATATAGATTGATAGAAATATCAATATTGCTAATAAAAAATTAGCAAATGGACCAGCAGCTACAATTATTGCTCTTTGATATAAAGGTTTTAATACAAACAGTTTTTTTTGATCTTCAATTGAATATTTATTTATTATTTTTTCTTGATCTGCTTGACTAAAAACATTTCGGTCACCAAAAAATTTTACATATCCACCTAGAGGTATCCAGCATATTTTCCATCTTGTTCCAGATTTATCATTCCAGCCAAATATTTCTTTACCAAAACCAATAGAAAAATCAGTAACGCCCACGCCATATTTCTTAGCAAAATAGTAATGGCCATATTCATGAATAAATACAACCACCAGAATTAACACAATAAATGGAATTATAAAATTAAGCATTTGGGTTAATATATTTAATATTATTTAATTTTCCAAGTAAAAATCGGAACAAATGTCGCTATTAAAAAAGACAAAAACAACAATGATTGTGAAACAAAACTAGGAAAAAAATTAATGGGAAATAAAATACCAACTAAAATAGACTTTGAAAAATCGGGACTTGGAAATAACAACAAACCAGCGGCTATGCCAATTATAATTGATATGTATGCATTTTTTTCACTGATTGATTTTGTAAAAAAACTATAAAATATAGTTAATACAGCGGAACAACAAAATAGATCGGCTAATAAAAAAAGATATAAAATACTTAAACCTTTAGATGCAACAACAAATACAATAATTGAAAGTAAAATAATTAAAAAATTTGAGAGTTTAAAATAATTTCCCTTAAATTTAATTATTTTATTTCCATCAACTATAATTAGGCTTGATATTGCATTAATAAGAGTATCGATGCTACTTATGGTTAGTGATATACCTAAAATTAAAACTATCACTGACAACATAGTTGTTTGTTCTTTGAATAATAAAGAGAAAAAAGCAAGATCTGGGATAACATTAGTATCAATTGAAGTAGCAACTAAACCACTAAAGCCCATAAAAAAAACTATCGGGATAATTAAAAAAAATGAAATTAGTAAACTTTTTTTTAATATAAAATTATTTTTTGCTGCATAAACTCTTTGCCAGTTTCCTTGATGAAAAAGATTTGTAGCAGCAACTGCAATAAAAAAAGTTAATCCAGCAGTAAAATTTGGTAAATATTTAACACTAAGCAAGTGTGGTTTGTTTAACTTTATAAATTCGAAATTAAATTCAGTTGAATTAAAAGACACTAAAAAACTTATTGCAATCACCAACAATACTAAAAATACAATAAATTGAATGCTATCAGTAAATATTGAAGCTCTCAATCCACCGTATAAAGTATAAGCTAATGAAGAAGTTACAACTATTAAAGCGGTAATCCATAGGTTTGTTCCAGATATATAATTAACTAATAATGATACAGCGGTAACTTCGGCAATTAAGAAAATTGACATATAAAAAATAGTAAGAAGCAAAATTAATTTAAATAGCTGTTTGCCAAATTTTAGTCTTATCACTTCAATTAAAGTTTTTGCTTTTGGAAAAGAGTTTCTAAATTTTGAACCTATTGTTATTAATACAAATAGTGGAAAGGCTGTTCCAAGAGCATATCCTATTACTGCACCTATTCCACCCCATGTGGCAGCAGATGCTGGTCCAAATAAAATCCAAGCACCTAGTGCTGAAGAAATAAAAGTAGCTGTTAAAGGAAATATTCCAATATTTTTATTTGCAATTAAATAATTTTTTAATCCTTTGTGCTTACTTGAATAATAAATTCCACTTGCTAAAAATATAATACTTAAAATAAAAGTTAATAAGATTGCAGATGTTTGGCTTAAGATGTTTATTGATAACATTGTTCCCTTTCTGAATTACCGGACAGGTTCTTAGGGTTTAATCTCAGTCTTTCGACACCCCTTTTTTAATAAAGACAAATTATAATAAAAAAAATAGAATTATCCAATAAGAAATTAATCCAGATAAAATTGTTGCAATAACATTTCTCGAAAAATAACCCACGATAATAGCAACTATAGCTGCAAATATTTTTGGATCATTCATTTCTATAAAGCTTCCATAATCATTAATAAAAATTGCTGGAAATATTATTGCGGGGAATACTGCAGATGGAACGTAGGCTAATACAGCTTTAATTCTATCTCCTAGCATATCTCTGCTAACTAAAGCAATCATAGTCATTCTAGTGAAATAAGTTAATATACCTGCAATAATAATTGATAGCCAAGTCATTCCTTTAACCTCAATATTAGCGCAGCAACAATCAAAGCAACAATTGGTGAAATAATTATATAAGATTTAAATGGAGCATCAAAGAATAGTAAAGAGCTTATACCGCAAACAAGCATAACAATTACATGATCAATTTTTTTTAAGTCTTGGACAATAATAGCTATAAAGGTAAGCGGTATTGCAAATTTTAAACCAAGTTCTTCAGGTACGAATGAACCTAATATAATTCCTGCTAATGTTGAAATTTGCCAACAAATCCAAAGTGTACTACCTGTACCAATTAAATGGTAATGCAAATATTGTTCTGTCTTATTTTTTTTAAAAAATTTATTAGACTCAGCAAAACCTTGATCTACAACCAAATAAGAAATTAGTAACTTTTTAATAAAAGATAATTTTTCTAAATATTCTGATAAAACTGCTCCATATAACAAATGTCTTGAATTAATAACACCAACTGATGTGGCAGCAATTAAAGAAGAGGCGCCACCTGATATTAATTGTAAAAATACAATTTGTGAGGCTCCACCGAATATGATGATGGACATTCCATAGACTAAATATGGATTGAAGCCAAGCTCAATACCAATTGCTCCACAAATAATTCCAAAAGGAATTACTGAAAGCATATGCGGTGAAACATCCAACATGCCTCTAGTGAATAATTGTTTTTTTGAGAGCATTTATTTTTGTTTTATTAAAAACAAACTATATGATCAATGTAAATTGGTCTTTTAATTCCAAATTTTTCGTCCACTTGATGTTGATGGATATGATGAGAATGAACTAGAACTGGAATTAAATGATTTGTTGTTGTTTTAAGAGTATATATAAAATTTGTTCCTCTAAACTTTCTATCAACAACCTCTAACTTTAAATTACTTTTGTCATCATGCTCAAGATCTTCAGGCTGTAATAATAATTTTACATTTGATCCCTTTGGATAATGTTTAATAAAGTTACCTTTAATAGTACCTAGATCTTCATTTTCTAAACTATTTTCTCCAGTTACTTTTGCAGGAATTAATATTCCTCTATTTAAAAATTTTACTACCTCTACTGAATTTGGAAAATGGTAAACATTGTAAGGATCATCATATTGTTTTAGTTGATCATTTAAAATTACTCCACATTTTGATCCAAGATAAAATGCTTCATAAGAGTCATGAGTAACTATAATAGTTGTTATTTTTAAATCGTGTAAAAGCTTTTTTAGTTGAACTTGTATTTCTTCTTTAAAACTTTGATCAACGTTAGATAATGGCTCATCTAATAATAATAGATCAGGTTGGGTAACTAACGATCTGGCGAGAGCCGCTCTTTGTGCCTCTCCTGCACTTATTTGGTGAGGATATTTGCTTAATATTTTTTCTATATTTAATAATTTAATTATTTTATTTGAGCTAATTTTCTTTTTTCCATTTGGCTTTTTTGCTTGGGAACCTAAATGTATATTTTTTTCAACAGTATAATGAGGAAACAAACTGTTTTCTTGAAATGATAAAGATATATTTCGATTTTCTGGTTCGACATGATCTTTTGAAGAGGATAACATTTTATCTTTAAGTCTGATTGATCCAGATTTAATTTTTTCTAATCCAGCGATTGTTCTAAGGATAGTTGTTTTACCAACTCCAGATGGTCCTAGAAGACAAATTATATCTCCTTTATTTTCAATATTAAAAGAAACATTTTTTACTTTAGTTTTTCCACCAGCTCTAAAACTAACATTTTTAATTTCTAAAAAGTTTTTATTCATCGTTATCTCTTAAAATATATTTGGACGTAAGTAAAATAAAGAAACTTGCAATAATTATTAAACACAATGAAGGAACTGCAGCGGCTTCTAATAAATCCTCAGATGCAGAAATATATGCAGTGGTTGCAAAAGTCTCAAAATTAAAAGGTCTTAAAATTAATGTAATTGGTAATTCTCTAATTATTTCTAATGAAATTAATATGATAACAAATAAAAGTGAATTCCTTAAATAAGGAATATGAATATTTAAAAAAGTTTTTGTTTTAGAGTATCCAAGAAGATAGGCACTTTCATCAACTGCAATGTTCATTTTTTCATATCCCGATTTTATTCCATTAAATGCTAAAGAATAAAATCTAACAAAATAAACTATCACCAAACCTAAGACTGAACCAATAAATATTTTTTTTATTGATAAAAATCCTAATGCTTTAATCAAATTTTCATCAAACCATGCAACGAAAGTTATAAACGCAATCGCAAGAATTACTCCTGGTATAGCATAACCAGAAATTGAAAAAGTAGATAATGCATTTAAAATTTTTTTATTTGAAACTCTATTTCCATAATTAGATATTAAAGCAAAAAATAATAAAACTAAACTTGATAAAGAAACTAAATATAAAGTATTTAATAAAAGATCAGTTATTTGTATTCCGGTTAAATTTTCTGGGAATTTAATTGTCCAGTATAACATTTGACTCAATGGAAATAAAAAACTTAAAAAAAATAAAGTGAAACAAAAAGCAAATGCAAAAAAAGATTTCGCACCGTTAAGTTTAATTTTTTCTTTTTTCTTAAATCCTCCTTTTGCCTCCAAATGATATCTTGCTTTTTTTCTAGATAAGTTTTCTGTTAAAAATAATATAAAGATAAATAACAACAGAAAAAATGAAATTCTGTTTGCAAATGCCAAATCATCAAAAGTTATCCAAGCATTATAAATACCAGTTGTTAAAGTGTTTACAGAAAAAAAATCTACTGCACCAAACTCCGCCAATGTTTCCATTGCTACTAATGATAAACCAGCAACTATAGCAGGACGTGCGGCTGGTAATATTATTGAATGAAAAGATTTAAATTTTGAAAAACCAAGATTTTTACCTAGTTCTATTAGATTTTGTGATTGATATAAAAATGATGATCTAGCAAGTATATAAACATATGCATAAAGTGAGAAAGAGATTGATAATATCAACCCAAACATGCCACTAAATTTCGGTATATGCTTGTTATAATCTCCATCACCAAATAAATGTTTTAAAATTGTAAAAGCAGTTCCATAATTTTCAAAAAAAGCGAATAAGGAATAGGCATAGATATAAGGAGGAACGGCAAAAGACAGTATCAAAGCCCATTTAAAAAAATTAGCACCAGGAAACTGATAAAAAGAAACTACATATGCTGATCCTACTCCTAAAATAAATGTTAAAAATAAAACTCCAATCAAAAGAGTTAATGAGTTAAATATATATTCGAAAAAAAAAGTTTGTTTTAGAATTTCAAAATAATTTGATGTATCCTGAAAAAAACTTGTAAAAACAGTTAATATTGGAATTGCAACGATCAGTGAAATACTTAAAGAGCTTAAATACCAAAAATTAAATTTCATATTATAATCCGCCTTATAAAAGAAAAGTAACTTCCTAATAAAAATTTAGTGTCCATGTGAAAGGAGGCTAAACAATGAGACCCAAACCATGGACACTAATTCAAGAAATTATTAAAAATTAAATAACTTTAAGATGTGCGGAACCTCCTCGTTATTAATTTCTGATAAGTTTCTTTTATTTATTCTTTTTTCAATTTTTTTACACTCCTCAGAACATGCAGGACATGCCTCGGCTGCGTTATTGTAATCGAAATCAGAAATAAATTTTTTTTCTTCCATTTACTTCCATCCAGCAGCTGTCATTACTTCTAACGCAGCAGCTTGATTTTTTCCATATGTAGAAACTTTTGTTTTCAGATCTTGTTTAAAATCTAATCCTAAATTGTTTACTACTAATGGACTTGGTGAAACATCAGCAATCATTGGAAACTCAAAAGTATTATTAGTAAAGTGCTCTTGAGCTGAAGGTGACAATAAATAGTCAACAAGTGCAATAGCATTTGCTTTGTTTGGAGCACCTTTAACTAGAGCAGCACAACTAATATTCATGTGTGTTCCTCTACCGTCTTGATTTGGAAAAAATGCTTTAACTTTTTTAGCAGCTTCTTGTTGTTCTGCACCTTTGTTTCCAGAAAGCATAAGAGCTAAATAATATGTATTAGCTACAGCTATGTCTGCTTCTCCAGCTGCTACAGCCATAATTTGAGCTCTATCGTTTCCTTCAGAAGGTCTTGCCATGTTTGCAACAACTCCTTTTGCCCATTCTGCAGTTGCTTTTTTTCCATTATTTGCAATTAATGAAGCTACAAGAGATTTGTTATAAATGTTACTAGATTTTCTAATTACTAATCTACCTTTCCATTTTGGATCAGCTAAACCTTCATAAGTCATTCCAGATAATTCAGCACCAGTAACTCTTTCTGGTGAGTAGTAAATTATTCTTGCTCTTTTAGCTACTCCAACCCAGTGTGATGTTCTGAAATTTTTTGGAACAGATGATTTAATTGTCGCTGAAGTTAATCCACTTTGCGTCATACCTTTTGCTTGAAATGCACCACATCTTCCAGCGTCAGCTGTAATGTAAAGGTCCGCTGCAGAGTCAGAACCTTCTTCAATCATTCTTTTTTCTAAAGCTCCTGATTTACCGTTAATTAAATTTACCTTAATTCCAGTCGCTGCTGTAAACTTATCGTAAAGTTCTGCATCAGCTTTGTAATGTCTTGCATTAAAAATATTTACCTCGTTTGCAATTGCAAATGTGGATACAATTAATGAAAGAATTAAACTTAAAATTGATATTTTTTTCATTTCTACCCTTTTCTCCGCACTTTTAATTATATATTATTGAAAATGAGAACTATTATCAATGATAATAGTTATCAATCGCACCGATTGTCGCAGGTTATTTTAGAACTCCCACTCTGAGATTTTGCTATAAAGAAAGTTTCTAAATGATTGGACTCTAGCCACATTTCTTAATGATTCAGGGTAAACAAAATGGGCCTCTGTAATTGGTCCTTCTACCTTAGGTAATACTTTAATTAAGTTTCTTGATTGAAATACCAAGTAATCCGGTAATGCCGCTAGTCCTACACCACTTTCAACAGCTAAAAGTAGTCCCATAACACTATTTACTTTCATAATAGGTTTTCTTTTAGTGTTATCCTTCATTCCAACTTTTAAAGCCCAATCTGGATTGTAAACTGGTGAAGGTGCTCCTTTACCAAAAGATATAAATTTATGTTTATTTAAATCATTTAACGTCTTTGGCATTCCATAATTTTCTAAATATTTATTGGATCCATAAATATGATAATTAATATCTATTAATTTTCTTTGAATATAATTTAATTTTTTAGGTCTTCTCATAAAAATACCTATATCAGCTTGTCTAGTGCTTAAATCTAGTTCTTTATCATCAAAAATTAACTCCACCTCTACTTCGGGGTTTAATTTCATAAATTCTTGGATTCTAGGAGTAAGCCAGTGTGTTCCAAAGCTTCTAACTGTCGTAATTGTAATTTTTCCCGAAGGTTTATCCTTTTGGTCTCCCAATGAAGTTTCAACCTCTTTAAGCTTACTAATAACTTCATGGGCTGTTTTATAAACATATTCTCCATTTTGAGTTAAAGTTAATCCTCTAGCATGTCTTTCAAATAATTTTACCTTAAGGTCTTCTTCTAAAGATTGTATTTGCCTACTTATAGCAGATTGGCTTAAATTTAGGTTAACAGTTGCACTTGTAAAACTTCCCGCTTCAGCAACAGCATGAAATATTTTTAATTTATCCCAATCCATTATTTATTTAAGTTTACTATATATCTGCCAGATGTTTCGCCTTTAAGCATCTTTGGATAAACGTCTAAAAGACCATCTAAACTTATTTCCTTAATTGACTTATTTAATAAATCAAAATCAATTAGTTTAGCTCCTTCACTCCATAAAAATTCTCTTCGTTTTATAGATGTGTTAACAGAATTAATTCCCCAAAGTTTTACTCCTCTAATAATAAAAGGCATCACAGTTGTATTTAATTTTATATCAGCAGCATTTCCACATGCTGCAACAATTCCAGTTTCTTTAGTTTGTGCTAAAACATTTGCTAATACTTGGCCACCTACAGTATCGACTGCTCCATCCCACAAGCCTTTATCTAAAGGTCTTGGTTCTTTCATTAATTCGCTTGTATTTATTATGTTTTTTGCACCTATTGATTTTAAATATTCTTTATTACTTTCTTTTCCGGTAACTGCAGTTACATTGCATCCTAATTTATTTAAAATCATTACAGCTATACTTCCAACTCCTCCTGATGCACCAGTTACAATTACATTTTCAACTTTTTCACCAAGTAAAAGTTCTTCCCTTGCAGTTTTTGTTGTGAATGAGCATGATAAAGCTGTAAGTCCAGCAGTTCCTAAAATCATTGCTTGTTTTGAAGTTAAGTCTTTTGGCTTTTTTACTAAAAAATCTCCATTAACTTTAGCATATTGAGAATATCCACCATAAAAAATTTCTCCAACTCTCCAGCCGGTTAATATTATTTCGTCACCTGGTTTAAATTTATCGTTTTGACTTTCTTCAACAGTGCCTGAAAAATCTATTCCTGGTATGTGTGGAAATTCTTTAACTAGCCTTGCGCCATTTTTTAATATTAAAGCATCTTTAAAATTCAATCCAGAATATTCAACTTTAACTAAAACATCTCCATGTTTTAAAAAAGTTTTATCAATAGATTTTATTTCTCTATTATAATTTTCACCCTCTTGGTTGAGAACCAAAGCCTTGAAACTATCTGACATAGGTTAATATAAACTTTATTTTGCAATAAATCGCAAGTATCTATTCTGATAGCTTAAATCGTCTTTGAATTTGCCTAAATAATAATTGGTAACTGTTGTAGCTTGTTCTTTTTTAATTCCTCTCATAGTCATACACTGGTGAGTTGAATCTATACTTACTGCAACGCCTTTTGCATCCAATGATTCCATTATTGTTTTTGCAATCTGCATTGTAAGTCTTTCTTGGGTTTGAAGTCTTTTAGAAAACACTTCAACAACTCTTGCTAATTTACTTAAGCCAACAACTCTTTCTTTTGGAATATATGCTACGTGAGCTACACCTATGATTGGCGCCATATGATGTTCGCAGTGACTTTGAACTGAAATATTTTTTTGTACAACCATGTCGTCATAGCCGTCTACGTCTCCAAATGTCTTGCTTAAAATATCTTTAGGATCTTCAGAGTAACCTTTAAAGTATTCTTTAAAAGCTTTTGTGACTCTTCTTGGTGTTTCTAGTAATCCCTCTCGCATTGGATCTTCTCCAATCCATCTTAGAATTTTTATAAACGCCTCTTCTGCCTCTTTATCTGAGACAGTTTCTACGTTTTTTTGATTTTCATTTTTTACTAATTTCATGACGTGCTTTTATATATATAAATCCTTAATTTTAAAATATTTAATATATTCTCTAATATGTTAGATAAACAATATTATATGTTTAAAAAGAGAGAAAATGTCGCTGATATAGAAGAAGGAAGCTTATTATCGCCTAAATTTGATAATGATGGCCTTATCCCAGTAATTACAACCTGTTTTAAAACTAAAGAAATCCTTATGCATGGTTACATGAATGTTGAGGCTTTAAAATTAACAATAGAAACAAAAGAAGCTCATTATTGGAGCAGATCTAGAAAACAAATTTGGCATAAAGGAAAAACAAGTGGATTTGTACAAAAAGTAAAAGAAATAAGAATTGATGATGATCAGGATTCTGTATGGTTAAGTGTTGATATAGGCGATGGCGCAAGTTGTCATGTTGGTTATCGTTCTTGCTTTTACAGATCCGTACCTTTAGGAAAAATTGACAATGCTAGACAAATAGAAATGAAATTTGAAGAAAAAGAAAAAAAGTTTAATCCAAAAAAGGTTTATAAAGATGAACCAAATCCAACAAAGATTTAATGTCAGATAGACAAAAAAATGTTCTAGGTGAAGATTTAGAAGAATGTTCAAAAGATCCTATGACAGGTTGGTTTAGAGATGGCTGCTGCAATACTGATGAAAAAGATCATGGATTGCATACTGTTTGTGTAAAAGTTAATAATGAATTTTTAGAATGGTGCAAGGAAGCAGGAAATGATTTAATTACTCCTCATCCTGAATTTGGTTTTCCCGGGCTAAAGGATGGTGATAATTGGTGTGTATGTGCTGGATGGGTTGCTAGAGCAATTGAAGCGGGGAAAGGTTGTTCTGTTTATTTAAAAAGAACTCACGAAAATACTCTTAGTGTTGTTCCTATTGAAAAATTAAAAAAATTAGCTATAGACCTTTCCTAATTACATATTACCATATTTAGGGCCACCTCCACCTTCGGGAGTAACCCAATTAATATTTTGAGAAGGTTCTTTGATATCACAAGTTTTGCAGTGAATACAGTTTTGAGAATTTATTATAAACTTTTTTAAATTATTTTCTTCCTGGATTTCATAAACTCCTACTGGACAATATCTTTGCGCAGGCTCATCAAATTTTTCAAGTGTATAATTTATAGGCAGATTATGATCTTTTAGTTTTAAATGTACCGGTTGATTATCAGCATGATTGGTTCCTGTTAGATACACTGAACTAGTTTTATCAAAAGTTATTACATTGTCTGGTTTTGGGTAATCTATCTTAGGCATTTCATTTGCAGGTTTTAAAGAATCATGATCTGCATGTTTGTGTTTTAGAGTAAATGGTAATTTTCCTCTAAATAAAATTTGATCAATACCAGTAAAGATTATTCCTAAAACTAAACCCCAACTAAAACTTGGTTTAACATTTCTTGCTGCATGTAGCTCTTTATACACCCAGCTTTTTTTAAATTTATCTTCATAAGAAGATAAACTTTTATTTTCTTTTAAATTTTCAATAATTGTTTCAGCTGCAATCATTCCACTTTTCATTGCTGTGTGAGACCCTTTAATTTTAGGCATATTTAATGTGCCCGCATCACAACCCACTAACAATGCACCCGGCATATACATTTGGGGCAAACTTTGAAGACCTCCTTCGATAAGAGCTCGAGCTCCATAAGAAATTCTTTTTCCTCCTTCAATTATTTTTTTTATTGCTGGATGTGTTTTGAATCTTTGAAATTCATCAAAGGGTGATAAATGTGGATTTTGATAATCTAAACCAATTACATAGCCTAAGAAAACCTGCTTATTTTCTGCATGATACACAAAGCTTCCTCCATAAGTATTATTATCTAATGGCCATCCAGCTGTATGCATTACCATCCCTTCTTCGTGTTTTTCTTCATTAATTTCCCATATTTCTTTAAAACCTATTCCATATTGTTGAGGATCTTTTCCTTTATTTAATTCAAATTTATTAATCAGTTGTTTTCCTAAATGTCCTCTGCATCCTTCTGCAAATACAGTCACTTTTGCGTGTAATTCCATACCTGGTTCAAAACTGTCTTTCTTATTTCCTTCTTTATCAAGACCCATATCTTGAGTTGCAACTCCTTTAACTGAACCATCATCGTTATATAAAATTTCACTTGCAGGAAAACCTGGAAATATTTCTACACCTAAAGCTTCCGCTTGTTCGGCTAACCATCTACATAAATTAGCTAAACTAATTATATAATTTTTATGATTTTGTTGGACTTTAGGAAGTAACCAAGTGGGCCAACTCAATGATTTTGTTTTACCTAAAAAAAGAAATTTTTCTTTAGTAACTTTAGTTTTAATTGGAGCATTTAATTCTTTCCAGTTAGGAATTAATTCATCTAAGGCTTTAGTTTCAAAAACATTGCCTGATAATATATGCGCACCTACTTCAGATGCTTTTTCTAATAGGCAGACATTAATATCTGGATTTAACTGCTTTAACTTAATAGCAGTTGAAAGACCTGATGGTCCTCCACCTACGATGACTACATCGTATTCCATCACTTCTCTGGACATAATATTATTTTTTTACAGTATTTGTTATTTTTGTATAGTGTTTAATTTGTTCAATTCTTCTAAAAATTGAGGTAGAGCTTCGAACAAATCAGCTTCTAAGCCATAATCAGCAACACTAAAAATTGGTGCTTCACCATCTTTGTTAATAGCGACAATAATTTTACTTTCTTTCATTCCTGCTAAATGCTGGATAGCTCCAGAAATTCCAACAGCAATATATAGATCTGGTACAACAACTTTTCCTGTTTGTCCCACTTGATGATCATTAGTTATATATCCTGCATCAACTGCTGCTCTTGATGCTCCAATTGCAGCATTTAGTTTATCTGCAATAGCAGTAATTAATTTAAAATTATCTCCGCTACCCATTCCTCTACCACCAGAAATTACAACTCTAGCAGTTCCAAGTTCAGGTCTATCAGATTTTACTTCTTCCCTTTTAATAAATTTAGTTAAATCTGAAGCCTCAGCTTTTTCAGCTTTTACAATTTCAGCAGTTCCTCCAGTTGTCGGAGCTGGATCAAAAGATGTTGGTCGTATCGTTATACATTTTTTTGCATCTGTACTTTTTACTGTTGCAAATGCATTTCCTGCATAAATTGGTCTTAGGAAAGTATCAGCTGATATTACCTTTATAATATCACTCACTTGAGATGTATCTAATAGTGCTGCAATTCTTGGCATTAAATTTTTGCCAAAAGTATTGGCTGAACAGATAATATGTGAATAGTTTTCTGAATTTTTAATTACTACTGGGGTAAAATTTTCGGGTAAATAATTCTCATAAACTGCATCATCTACATGAATTACTTTTTTTACATTAGGAATTTCAGATATAGATTTTGCTACTGCTTCACAAGAATGTCCTATTACTAAAACGTGTAAATCTTGATCAATTTGTGATGCTGCTGTAATAGCATTCAAAGTGAACGGTTTAATTTCTTTGTTGTTATGTTCTGCTATTAGTAGTACTGACATTATATTACTTTTGCCTCATTTTTTAATTTTTGAACAAGTTCTTCAACGCTAGCTACTTTAATTCCTGCTTTTCTTTTCGGTGGTTCTTCAACTTTAATTTGTTCTATTCTTGGTTTTGTATCAACTCCTAGATCAGAAACATTAATTTGTTCTAAAGGTTTTTTCTTTGCTTTCATTATATTCGGTAATGAAGCATATCTTGGTTCATTTAATCTTAAATCGCATGTCACTATTGAAGGTATGTTTGTCTGAATAGTTTCTAAACCTTCATCAACCTCTCTTGTAACTTCTAAAGATTTATCTTTAATTTCTATTTTTGATGCAAATGTTGCTTGTGGCCAGTTAAGTAACGCAGCTAACATTTGACCAGTTTGATTACAATCATCGTCAATTGCTTGTTTTCCCATAAAAACTAAATCTGGTTTTTCTTTTTCTACAATTTTTTGTAAAATTTTTGAAACAGCTAACGGTTCAATTATTCCATCTACTTTAACATGAATTCCTTTGTCAGCTCCTACGGCTAAAGCTTTTCTAACAGTCTCTTGTGCTTTATCTTCACCAATTGTAACTGCAACAACCTCTTTTGCTTTGCCTGACTCTTTTATTTTAACAGCTTCTTCAATTGCATTATCATCTGGAGGATTAGTTGACATTTTGACATTGTCTGTGACAACGCCAGTTCCATCCTCTTTAACTCTTACTTGTACGTTGTAATCAATAACTCTTTTAACTGCTACTAATATTTTCATTATGCTCTCAGTAAATCATTTTTTGGATCGTAAGGACTTTCATCTAAAATAGTAGCATCATACATTTTTCCAAGAATATCAATTTTCAATTTTTGTCCTGTTGTCGCAACTTCTGGCTTAACCATTCCTAAAGCAATAGATTTGTTTAATCTAAATCCAAAATCACCACCTGTAGCTCTTCCAACAACTTTTCCATTATCATATATAGGATTGTTACCGAGAACATCAGCGTCAGTAACGTTATGAACTTCGAGTGTTACAAGTTTATTATTGAAACCTTTTTCTCTCCATTTGTTTAAAGCTTCTAAACCAATAAATTTTCCTTTATTTGGGTGTATAAATCTATCCAAACCTGATTCATATGGGGAGTATTCAATAGAAAGTTCAGTTCCAACTAGTTTATAGGATTTTTCAACTCTTAAACTGTTCATTGCTCTAATTCCATAAGGCTTTAGGCCTAAATCTTTTCCAGCTTCCATAAGCTTATCAAAAATATGATTTTGATATTCAATTTGATGATGTAGTTCCCATCCTAATTCTCCAACAAAATTTACTCTCATTGCAGTACATGGAGCATAGCCAATATCAACTTGCTTAGAACTTAACCATTTAAAATTTTCATTTGAAAAATCATCTTTTGAAACTCTTTGCATTAATTCTCTTGCTTTTGGACCTGAAACTACTAGAACACCAACACTATTAGTTAAGTTTTCAAATTGTACACTTCCATCTTTTGGCATCCATTTTAATATCCAGTCATGATCTAATCTTTGAAATGCTCCAGCTGATACTAGATAAAAACTATTTTCAGCTTCTTTCATTATTGTAAATTCTGAATGAACTCCACCTTTTGTATTTAGTGCGTGGCATAAATTAATTCTTCCAATTTTTTTTGGAAGTTTATTTGCAACTAAATAATCTAAGAATTCTTCTGCTCCTGGTCCTTTTATTCTACATTTTGCAAAAGCAGACATGTCAAGTAAACCCACGTTTTCCTTCACATTTTTGCACTCTTTTTCTACTGCTTCAAACCACTTTGATCTTCTAAATGACCAGTCATCTTTTTGTTCCATTCCATCAGTTGCAAAAAAATTTGGTCTTTCCCATCCAAATTTTTGACCAAACACAGCACCAAGATTTTTCATTCTTTCATAACAAGGTGCAGTTCTTAAAGGTCTAGCTGCTGGTCTTTCTTCGTCTGGAAAATGAGTTATAAAAACATGACTGTAAGCTTCCTCATTCTTTTCTTTCAAATAAGTTTTCGAACAGTAATCACCATATCTTCTTGGTTCAACACCTAGCATGTCAACAGTTGGTTCACCATCTACTATCCATTCTGCTAATTGCCAACCAGCACCGCCTGCTGCGGTTATGCCAAAGCTATGACCTTCGTTAATCCAAAAATTTTTTAATCCCCAAGCTGGGCCAACAATTGGGTTTCCATCTGGGGTATAACAAATTGCACCATTATAAACTTTTTTAACTCCAACTTCACCAAAAGCTGGAACTCTATGTATTGCACCTTCAATATGTGGTGCAAGTCTATCTAAATCTTCCTGAAAAAGTTCGTATTCTGAATCTTTTGATGGTCCATCAACATAACAAGCTGGAGCTCCATCTTCGTAAGGTCCTAATATTAATCCACCCGCTTCTTCTCTCATATACCATCTGCTATCACTATCTCTTAAAACTCCCATTTCAGGCAAACCTTCTTTTTTTCTTTTTTGAATTTCTGGGTGAGGTTCAGTTACAATATATTGATGCTCGACAGGAATAACTGGAATATCTAATCCAACCATTTTTCCAGTTTGTCTTGCAAAGTTTCCTGAACAAGAAATAATATGTTCACATTCAATTGTTCCTTTATCAGTTTCTACTACCCATCCATCTTTTGTTTGTTTCATTCCAACAACAGTAGTATTTCTATAAATTTCAGCCCCTCTATTTCTTGCACCTGTTGCAAGCGCTTGTGTTAAATCTGCAGGCTGAATATACCCATCTTCAGGATGTTGTATTGCTCCAACAAGATCTGTAGTATTACACAAAGGCCAAATTTCTTTTACTTGATCAGGTGATAAAAATTTCACATCAACACCAATTGTCTGCGCTACACCAGCATATTGGTGGTATTCATCCATTCGATCTTTGGTACTTGCCAGTCTGATGTTAGACACAACGCTAAATCCAACATTTTGTCCTGTTTCTTTTTCTAAAGTTTTGTAGAAGTCGACAGCATATTTATGAAGCTGTCCAACTGAATAGCTCATATTAAATAATGGAAGTAATCCTGCTGCATGCCAAGTTGAACCTGAGGTTAATTCTTTTCTTTCAACTAAAACTACATCTGACCAACCTTTTTTTGCTAGATGATAGAGTGCACTTACCCCTACTACTCCACCACCAACAACAACAACTTTAGTTTTAGATTTCATAAAAGCGATTCCTACTAAATTTTTTTTACTACTTAAACAAAAATCTATCTTATATTGATGAACCTAATGATACAGGCTGAGAAACTGCTGTCGTTAACCAACAATCATTTAGGGGTCCGTCTGAATTATATTTCTCTACCATCCACCTGAATTTATAGTAGTTTTTCTCTTCACCCAAGATGGTCACCTCATAAGAAGCTAGGGAATCTGTCATTTTAACTTCAACAATATTGTGATCGATATGATTTAAGAGCATCTTGTATGAATCACTGCTCAATAAATTTTTGAATCTTTCTAAAGGACCAGTAAATTTTTTATTGTTAGGGTGAGCAAACTCCCAAGTTTGTTCTATGCCAGCGTTTTTAAAGGGATCATCGTTGTTTTTTAGACTTCTTAGTTGAATTTTTACTACTTGGTATGGCTCAATTCCGTTATTAGGTTTAATTATATCAGCCTTAGTTGTTACGATAAACATAACAGCAAAAACCAAGATCAGTATTAAGTAAATTAAACCATACAGAAAATATTTAAAATATTTTTTCATAAATTTGATGCTGTACTTTTAACATCTTCTAAAAATTTTTTTCTTTTTTCTGCTGAGACAAATGGTACCGCAAAATATCTTTTATAAATTACATCGGTAATTCCACATATATTAAAAACTCCTCTTCTTAACCTTTTTGTAGGCATGTTTAAAAAAAAAGTTCTTATAGCAAATTGTGGCGATCCATAAGTACAAAAGACAATTGCTCTTTTTCCTTTAAGATTCCCTATTGGATACCCGTAATTTCCAAACAACTTTTTAAATTTAAATGCCCAAGGTGGCGCTAAAACTTTATCTATCCAACCCTCTACAATAGCTGGCATTCTAAAATTCCAAATCGGCGCAATTAAAACAATGATATCAGATTTTTCTATTCTTTTTTGATGATCAGTTACAACTTGATCTGGTTCTTCGCCAGCAAATACTGGATTAAATTTTTCTTTATACAAATCAACACAATCTACTTCATTTCCATTTTCATTTGCTGTTTTAATAAAAGTATCTCTTATTGCTGCATTAAATGATTTTTCATTATAATGTCCATATACTAAAAAAATCTTTGTCATTTATTCCATATGCTATTTAATTTTTTCTCTCTTCCACAAGCTTTCTTATATCTAAGATAATTTAAAAATTTTTTTCTGTAATAATCTTGATGATAATTTTCAGCTTCATAGAATTTATCAAATTTTATTACATAAGTTACTACTTTTTTCTTAAATTTTTGCTCAATTTTTCGCTTACTTTTGTTTATTAGTTTTCTTTGTTCATCATCTTTAAAAAAAGCAACAGATCTATAGCTATATCCCTTATCACAAAATTGGCCTACTGCATCAAAGGGATCAATGTTTATCCAAAAATGATCTAATATTTTATTAAAGCTTGTAATGTTTTTGTCATAAATTATTTCTATAGTTTCGAAATGCCCAGTGTTAGAATAAGTAACTTCTTCATAAGTTGGATTTTCAGTCGAACCCCCAGAATATCCAGAAATAACTTTAGAAACTCCATCAAACTTTTCAAAAGATTCTTCCATACACCAAAAACAACCGCCAGCAAAATATGCTTTTTCTAGATCTTGAGCAAATAAAGATGTTTGAAATAAAAAAATGAAAAATAAAATTTTTTTCACTAATTCTTTAGAAGTGGGAATACCGGATTAGATTTTTGGAATAATTTTTGGTACTCTTGCTTAATACATTTGTTCTCTATATATTTTATATTAGCCTCTTCAGAAATTTTTTTAGCTTCTTCATGCTGAATACCATATTGTAACCATAAGGTTTTAGCGCCAATCTTTGCAGCTTCTTTTGCAAAACCAGGTGTTTCTTTTGATGGTCGAAATATATCTACTATATCTATTTTTTCAGAAATTTTATCTAAACTTTCAACAACGGTTTCTCCGTTGATAACCTCTCCTTTTGCAAAAGGATTCACGGGTATTACTTTATATCCAAAATCCTGCATATACTTCATAACAACATTTGCTGGTTTTCTTTTTAAATTTTTAGGATCTTCTCCTTTTTTTTCAGAGCTTACGCCAATCATTGCAATTGTTTTTGAATTTTTAAGAATTTCTTTTATTTGATCATCGCTCATTTATTTTTCCATTTAGGTTTTCTCTTGTTTAAAAACGCTGATATTCCTTCGTGAGCATCTATAGACATCATGTTTAAAGTCATCATTCTACTTGTATACGCATAAGCTTTTCTTAAAGGCATTTCTAATTGTTTATAAAACGCTTGCTTTCCAATTTTTATTGTTAAATTTGATTTAGAAGCAATTGTTTTTGCAACCTTTAAAACTTCTTTATTGAGATTTGATTTTGAAAAACAATCATTAATCAATCCTATTTCTTTTGCATATTTTGCATTAATGGGTTCGCCTGTTAAAAGCATTTTCATCATTCTTTTTCTGCTAATTTTTCTACTAACAGCAACCATTGGTGTGCTACAAAATAATCCAATATTAACTCCTGGTGTTGCAAATGTTGCATCTTTAGCGCTGTAAGCTAAATCACAACTTGTTGCTAGTTGACATCCTGCTGCATAAGCTGCTCCATGCACTTTTGCTATAACTGGCTTTCTTCCTTCTACTATCTGAAGCATTACCTTTGAACAAAGATTAAATAGTTTAAGATATTTTGATCTTTTTTTTAAACTTTTTACTTCTTTTAAATTATGACCAGCACTAAAACCTTTGCCAGCACCATTTAAGATTATTACTTTGGTAGTGTTATCTTTATCAAGTTTTTTGAAAGTATTTAAAAGAGATCTTAAAGTTGCAAAAGACAATGAATTATAAGTTTTTGGATCATTGATTGTTATTTTTTTTATTCCATTACCTAAATTTTTGACCAAAATAACCATAATATTTTATTACTATCATTTTCTTATTTTGTCTGCATATTTTTTTCTTAACTTCTGAAGATTAACTAAATATTCGTCTCTAATATTAGATATGCTTGCAACTGATTTACCTTTTGCTTGCTGTTTAGTGCCTTTAATAACACTTGCTGTTAATTTTTTAGAAAGTTTGGGAGCTTTAAGTTTAGTCCAAGGTAATTTTAACGCAGGACCAAATTGTTTTAACATATGCTTCATACCTGCCTTACCTCCAGCTAAATGAAATGTTAAAAAAGTTCCCATCAATGACCATCTTAGTCCTGGTCCATCTTCTATTGCTCTATCTAAATCTTTAGTAGTAGCATAACCCTCGTTAATAATATGTAATGCTTCTCTCCATAAAGCTTCTTGTAATCTATCAGCTAAATATCCGGGAAGTTCTTTTTTAACTATAATTGGATTCATGGAAATTGATTTATAAAATTTATTAGCTTTATTTAAATAATTTTTTTTAGTTTTTTTTCCTGCAACAATCTCAACTCCAGGACATAGATAAACGGGATTAAATGGGTGACCTATCATTGCTCGAGTGGGGTTTTTACATTTAGAGTATATTCTAGTTGGAAGCAAACCGGATGAACTTGATGAAATTATTGCATTAGATTTTGCAATTTTGCTTATAATTTTCATTAAATTTGTCTTTACTTTGTAATTTTCAGAGACACATTCTTGAATAAAATCTGCATTTTTAACAGCTTCTTCTATAGAGGTTACATATTTAAAATTTTTAAGATTAAGTTTTTTTTTATTGAATAATTTTTTTACAAAAGGCCAAGCACGTTTTATTTCAATAAGTAATTTTTTTTCTAATTTCAAATCCTTATCAAAAGCAATAACCTTTTTATTATGCGCTAAACATCTAATGATCCATCCTGTTCCTATAACTCCAGTCCCAATAACAGCAATTTTTTTAATCATTTAGTCTGCTAAACCGTCTGACCTAGCAATATTTCTTTCGATATGAATTGGTAATACTTTTCCATATATTGCTTTTGAATGTTCTGGAGTATTTACTCTCCATGGATCTAAAACATAAGCTGGAATACACATGTATCTAGATTTTTGGCCTTCTATTTCTGTTACTCTATGCAAAGTAAATCTTCCTTTAAATATTTGGAGGTCACCCGGTTCTAACTTTAATTGACGTACCCTTGTCCTATCACCATTTAAAACTTTTTTGACTTCATCAAAATTTTCATTGCCAGGTTCTCTTATATTGGGAACGTATTCAAATATTCCTCCTTTTTCAGGTTTTTGAATCATTATACTTAAAGTAAATTCACAACTATCAAAATGCCAAGGAAGTATTCCTTTGGGCTTCATCACATTATAAGCATGACATGCTAAAGGGTCCGCCCATCTATAAATAGGAGAAATACCTAAACACGATGATATAAATTTTAATAACTCATCTGTTTCATAAAGATATTTCATTTCTGAGTTTTTTGGAAAACAATCAGAATTTAAATAACCATTGTATCTATTCATAAACGTTCTTTTTGGATGATGTTTAGGTAAATTTAAATCATCCTCAGCGTATAAATATGGATTTATACTTTCTTTAGACATATAAACTTCATCTAATTGTTTTTCTAACTCTAAATTCATTATTTTTAATGATTTAGGTAAAATAAAATTTGGTATATTGGAACAACTAAACTGATCTAACTCTTCTTTGCATCTTTTAATCAAATTTTTAATTGTTAGAGAATTTAAATCATAAATAGGATATTTTTCTAAATCTACTATAGACTTAAGTCTTTCGTTCACTTCAGATCTCCGTCCTCTCGCATTTTTGCTCTTATTTTTGTTGCAGAAATTTTTTGTATTTCTTCGGGCATAACTATTTCTTCTATCTTGTAACCAACGCCTCTTCCATAACAAATATTAGTTATGTTGGGAACTAGAATAACTTTAAATCTACCTTCATATTTTCGATTTAATCTTTCTTCTATTTTTTTTTTAACTGTTTCGAAATCAAAAGGATTATCATCTACTCCTTGAACATCTCTTATCTGAATGCAAACTTGACCTGTCTTTTTTATTATTTCTTCAAATAAGGCATAATGACCATCATGAAAAGGTTGCCATCTTCCTAACATTTGAGCTGTCGGTTTTTTATTATCCCATTGATAAGACATTATTTTAAATCCTCCAGAATTTTGGATGCCCATAGCTTAGCATCTTGTGTTGTAACATGAAAATTAAATTTATCTGGTTTTATAAACATTTGATTTGTATCTTCAAACCTTCCTTCTTTAATAGTGTCTACCCAAATAATATAGTCTGCTGGAAACAATTCTCTAGCCCCTGGTGTTGGACAAATAAAATCAGCGATAACATTAATGCCTTCTTTTTTTATTTTAAGTGCCTCGTCAGACATTCTTTTTGCCTGTCTTTTTCTTCCTTCTTCTGAAAAATCCCAGTCGTTTGCTGCTTTTCTAACCTCGTCTGCATTTAATCTTTTACATTCAATTAGTTTTGCCAACTCATTTGCTAAGGTTGTTTTGCCTGCACCTGGTAATCCCATTACTAAAATTATTTTCATTATATATCTTCTAAAGGATGATGTGACATAAGTTCAAGATTATTTTCACCAACTAAATACTGTTGTTCTAGTTTAACACCCTCTTTGCCACCAAATTTACCAATATATGTCTCAACAGTTATGGTCATATTTTTTTCAAAATAACCTTCTCTTTGACCCCCATCAGTTGGATATTTTATTTGTGGCCACTCATCGCAAAGACCAATTCCATGAATCATGCATGAATATCTATTACCATAGTATTCTTCAGGAAGTTTCCATGACTTTTCAGTAAACTCTCTGAATGACACACCATTTTTAATTAATCTAGCATTATGATTAATATGATCTGTGGCCATTTTATATAAATGTTTTTGTTCATTATTAAATTTATGACCCTCCACAAATGTTCTCGATATATCAGCGCAATATCCATATGGACCAACCATGTCAGTATCAAATGCAACTATTTCACCACTTTGAATAACTTTATTGCTACTTTCTTGCATCCATGGATTTGTTCTTTCACCAGATGAAAGTATTCTGCATTCAATCCATTCTCCCCCATGTTCAATATTTGTTTTATGCAAAATTGACCAAAGCTCATCTTCGGTCATGCCAGCTTTTAACTCATTACGCATTTTTGTAACTCCAATTTCAGCAACTTCTATTGCAGCTTTCATACATATTAGTTCCTCTGTAGATTTAATAACTCTTGCTTGTTCAAGAATAAATTTAGCATCTACAACTTCGATACCAACTTTATTTAAAGCAGTAACTGCTGGTCCATTTATAACATCAATTGCTATTTTTTTATTTTTAAAAAATGATCTTGATAAATCTTCTATTTCACTAATCCATTTTTTTAATTGCACGCTTGCTTGGTCGCCATTACTAAAATAATCCCAGGTAATTGCTGGTCTAATTTCATCAATTAAATTTAAATCTTTAGATAATATTTCACAATTAAAATACTCATAGAGAATTACTGGTCCATTTACTGGCACAAAACAATATCTTGTAAGATTATGCATATTATAAACACTCATGTTTACAGTGTCTAAAGCATATCTAATGTTAACGGGATCAAATAATATACAAGCTTCTAAATTATTTTTTTCTAATTCTTTTTTTACTCTGTCCAACCTGTAAGATCTAAGTTTCTGAAAATTAATTTCATCCTCTCTTAATCTTTTTTTTGTGATGAAATTTTGATTTGGTTTTATGTTAGGATTAATTTTTCTATTGAATTTCATTCAATTAAAGCATTTGTATACCAACACCTGTTTTTGGGTATGTATATAAATTATAATTAGCTGTAAGCTCTTCACCTGCTTTTATATCTTTGACCGATACCATAAACATATATTTTGCATCGGGTTTTTCACTTAAATTGTAATACATGTTTTCTCTATTAGTATCATTCTCATCAAACCTTTTTGCTTTAGCTTTTGTATCAATTGGATCACCAAATTTTAAAGTTGGCAACATGTTGGAAACCATTCTCATAACTGTAGGATCGTTTGAATGATTATAAAACCCTCCCAAGGGTGTTCTAATATATTTGTTTTCAAATTGCTCATCTCTAATATGAGTAACTCCAATAAAAGTATTTGCTTTAATATCTTTGGTAGAAAAAAGACCTAATCCTTCTATTGGCGAGTTTTTTATTGTTAGTTCATCTGGTAAAGGTCTATACATAATTTTAAATCAAGTTATTAGCTACCCATTTATGAAAATGATGAGTGGGATTATCCATAATTGGAGAAAAATTTCCACCATTATAAACTGGTGAGTTTCTTCCAATCTGCATTCTTTGAATTATATCAACATCTTCTTTTTGAATATCTTCCCATAATTTATGATTTTGCTTTCTTAGTGATTTAAATTTTTTAGAGTTAGCTGATTCTTCTCCGACGTAATATAATTCCATATGTTCTATAGTATACTCATGATTAATTGGTTCTAACCAGTAAGCATAATAATGATCTTTGTGTATTCCTAGCATTACATTTGGAAATAATGCCACATACTCTGCTACATGTTCCTTATTTTTTGGCCAGTTAGGAAAGCATGGAAATTTATTTTTTCCCTTAAGTCTTGGATTGTAAACTACAGTACCTTGGCCTGCAAATCGATTGGGTAAACCTTGAATGTGATAATGATCTTCTATTTTTGAATAAGAATTTAGCCCTGGATGAACCCATGGCAAATGATAACTTTCACAATAATTTTCAATTGCAAATTTCCAATTGCATTTGGCTTCTAGTTTAAAATATCCAAAATCATTTGCGTGTCTTATTAATTTTCTATCTTTGTTGGGCCAAAATTTTGACCATCTATCATCAAGTGGTTTTATATATTTATCAAAAGGTATCTCATTGTTATTAATATTTATCATGATTAAGTCTAGCCATATGCATGATCTGATTTCTTTCAAATTACTTTTAGAGTTTTTAAACCCTGGGCTCTTATGCTTATTCATACCACCAATATGTGGAGTGGCTATTAAATCACCATCTAAATTATATGCCCAAGAATGATAAGGACATCTTATAATATTTTTTTTTTTACATAATTCTGTTACAAGTTTAGATCCTCTGTGACTACATATGTTATGAAATACTTTAATTTGATTCTTTTTGTTTCTTACCAACAATAAAGGAATTCCTAAAAGATCAAAAGGTTTAATGTCACCAATATTAGGTATGGAGCTTGCAACACCTATTACAACCCACTTGTCTTCAAAAAGTTTTTTTCTTTCAATTAATGTATACTCTTTGCTTGTATAACATTCATTTGGAAGGCCGTGTGCTTTGCTAATAGGTTTTTTGACTACATCTAATTTTTTTTTATCAACAATATTATAAATTTCAGACATTATTTTATAACCTCGTAAAGGCCTAACCATGCGTTAACATCTTTACTAGCAATATAGTTTGATTTAAAAAATTCTATTTCTTTCCATTTATTATCTTTGTTAAGTTGATCTATTTTTTTATCAAA
>CACJRJ010000007.1 GCA_902595725.1 uncultured Pelagibacteraceae bacterium | reverse complement strand
CAAGAAATTTTGAAAATTCATTTGCAAAAAAATTAGGTGTATCCCATGCTTTAATGGTTAATTCAGGATCCTCAGCAAATCTGTTGGCAGTGTTTGCTGCCGGAAATTTATTGAGAAAAAATAGATTAAAAATGAATGACGAAGTTTTAATCCCAGTATTATGTTGGTCAACCTCTCTTTGGCCTTTAGTACAATTTGGTTTAAAACCAAAATTTGTTGATATAGATCTAAAAACTTTAAATATAAATATTCAGGATATGAAAAAAAAAATTTCTAAAAAAACAAAAGCTATAATGTTAATTAATGTTTTAGGAAATAGTTCTGATCTTTTTGAAATAAAAAAAATAGCAAAAAAACATAAACTTATAATTATTGAAGATAACTGTGAGTCATTAGGTTCAAAGTTAAATAACAAATATTTAGGCAGTTTTGGAGATTTTGGAACTTTTTCATTTTATTATTCACACCAGATAACATCCGGAGAAGGAGGCATGATTGTTTGCAAAACAAAGGAAGATTATGAAATACTTTTTGCGTTAAGATCCCATGGCTGGTTAGGTGGAACAAGATTTTATAAAAGAAACCTCAATAAATATAATATGTATGCCAAAAAAAATCCAAAGCTCGATCCCAGGTATATATTTATTAATTCAGGATTTAATTTACGTCCAACAGATATTCAAGCTGCAATCGCCAATAATCAATTTAAAAGATTAGATAACTTGAAAAGAAATCGAGAGATAAATAGAAAATTAATTATAAATAAAATAAAAAAATCTAAATTATGGAATAATCAATTTGATTTCATATATCCTGCAAAAAATATTAGTCCTAGCTGGATGGGATTACCAATTTTACTTTCTAATAAATATAAATTTAAAAAGAAAAAATTTATTAACTTTTTAGATCAGGCAGGCATTGAAACAAGACCTATTATCAGCGGATCTTTTAATAATCAACCTGCTTCAAAACTATATAATTTAAATCCAAAAAATGAGAAATTTGAAAATGCACAAATAATCCAAGATTTAGGTTTTATAATTGGTCTTCACACGAAAAAAATATCTTACAAACAATTAAATTTTATACATGATAACTTTTTTATGATTGATAAAATTTAATTAAAATTGTTACTGAATGTTTAATATTTTATTTTTTTTTACTTTCTATTTTTCAATTTTAATTTCAATTATTGGTTATGGTTCATTAATCGATTCTAAGGAAAAAAATTCAATATCTTTAGGTTTTTTAGGTTTAAAAGGATTATTTATTTTAATAATTTTATCCTATTTTACAAATTTTTTAACTCCACATAATTTAATTCACAATTTAGTCATTTTAATAATTGGTGTTTTATTATTTTTCTATAATTATAAAAAGACAATTAAAATAAATAATTTTTATATAATTTTATCTTCAATCATTTTATTTTTAGGAATTTTATTAGAAAAAAATCATGATGATTTTTTCTATTATCATTTTGGATATACACTCTCGCTAGTAAATTTCACAAAAATAATAGGCATAGGTCATTTAGAACATGGCTTTAGAACACCTTCATCGATTTTTTATTTAAATTCTTTATTTTATCTTCCTAAAATTAAATATTTCATGATGCATAGTGGTGCAATATATTTTATGGCCTTTTCAAATATTTATCTTTTAGAAAAAATTTTTTATAAAAAAAAAATAAATAAAAACCTTTTTATTATATTTCTTTCTCTTTTTTCTTTTATTTTTGTGAATACCGTATTCACCAGAATAGCTGAGCATGGAACTGACAGGTCTGCTTTAATATTAATATTATTGTTATCTATAATATTTTTAGAAAACACTAGTAATAAGTTTCAAGATTATAAATACTTTAAAAAAAATTACGAAGAAATATTAATACTTTTATTCTTGATAATTTCTCTTAAAAGTTTTTATTTAATATATTTAATTTTTCTTTTATTTTTTCTATATAAAAACAAATTTATTATTAAAGATTTTTTGGTTGTAAAAAAAATTCTAACCAACAAAATAACTCTGCTATTTGTTTTGGGTATACTACTAATATTAATAACCAGTTTTTTAAATACTGGGTGTTTTATTTATCCTGCCGCATTTACTTGTTTTGAAAATTTATCCTGGACGATTAACAAGGAAGAAGTTGTAAATATGCAATTATGGTATGAATTATGGTCAAAGGCCGGGGCGACTCCAAATTATAGAGTAGATAATCCTTTGATTTATACTCAAAATTTTAATTGGGTAAGTAATTGGTTTTCGAATTATTTTTTTAATAAAGTTTCTGATTTTATTTTAGTTCTAATATTAATTTCAGTTATAATGATTTCAGTTTTTTATGGTAAACAAAAAAGAAAAATAAACATCGATATAAGTTTATTTTTATTTTTGATAGTTGTATTATTTGTAGAGTGGTTTTTTAATCACCCATCTTTAAGATATGGAGGATATACAATTATTGCATTATTACTGTTTGTTCCTTCCTCTTTTTATCTAGCAAAAAATTCTACATTAAATAATTTAGATAAAAAGTTAAGTATTTTAGTTTTAATATCTTTTGCATTTTTTTCGGCAAAAAATATTTTAAGAATTATAGATGAAAATAAAAAATATGAATATAATCCTATACAGTATCCATTTTATTCTTTAAACAAAAGTTCATTTGTTTATGATAAAAAATTAAAAGAACTTATGAAACATAACGATAATCATCAAAATAAAAAAATATTGATTATTAACAAGGAATTACTTAAATCTCTCGATACAAAAAAATGAAAAAATATATAGTAGTTACTGGTGGGGCTGGTTTTGTTGGTTCTAACTTAATTCAATTATTACTAGACAAAACAAAATATAAAATTATTAGTATAGATAATTATAGCTCTGGTTCAAAAAAAAATCATATTAAAAGTAAAAGAATCAATTATTTAAATTCAAGCACCAAGTTAATAAGCAAAGTACTAAAAGAGCCAAAAAAAATAAATGCAATTTTTCATTTTGGTGAATTTTCAAGAATTTATCAAAGTTTTTTAAAAATGGAAGAATGTTTGGAATCCAATTCTGTAGGAACTCATGAAGTATTTAATTTTTGTTTATCTAACAATATTAAACTTATTTATTCAGCAACATCAGCATCTTTGGGAAACAAAGGTAATGATAAAAATTTATCTCCATATTCTTTTACAAAAGCAAAAAATCTAGAACTTTTAGAAAATTTAAAAAAATGGTTTAATTTAAAATTTGAAATAATTTATTTTTATAACGTTTATGGACCGATGCAAATTTGCAAAGGAAGCATGGCAACAGTTATAGGAATATTTGAGGAACAATTTAAACAAAACAAGCCTCTTACAATTGTAAAACCAGGCTCTCAATCCAGAAGATTTACACATATTTTAGATACTGTTAAAATATGCTATTTAGCTTGGAAAAAAAATAAATGTAGGCACTATAGTATTTCAAATAAAAAATCTTATTCAATCGATGAAGTTGCAAAATTATTTAGATCCAAAATAAAATATCTTCCCAAGAGACGAGGAGAAAGGTACGCCTCAGCTTTAACAAATATGAACTTGTCAAATAAAGTTCATAAGTATTATGGTGAGATTCAATTAAAGGATTATATAAATAACGTAATAAAGTATAAGATTAGGTAATATTTTTTAATAATTAACGTTTACAAATTAATATTTTTGTTTATACATCTTATGCCTGGTGATTATTGCGAAGGTGTAATACCCGATTCCATTCCGAACTCGGAAGTCAAGCCCTTCAGCGCCAATGGTACTTTGTCTTAAGACATGGGAGAGTAGGACGTTGCCAGGCTATAAAAAATTATGAAAATAGCAAGCTCATTAAAATCTTTAAAAAAAAGAGACCTCAATTCAAAATTAGTAAGAAGAAGAGGAAGAGTTTATATTATAAATAAAAAAAACCCGAAATTTAAAGCAAGACAAAAGTAAGTCTTTATAATTTTATGATAATAGGTTCTATATCAGAAAATAAAGACATAGAAAAAAGAGTATCTATTACTCCAGAAATTGCAAAAAAATATATAAATCTAGGATTTGAAATTAATTTAAGTGAAAATTATGGAAAACATTTAGGTTTTGAAGAAAAAGAATATACGGAACTTGGAGTTAAATTTATAAGTGATGATAAAAAATTAGTTGAAAATTCAGATATTATTATTCAAATGAGTTTACTGGATGATAATAAAGCTACTTTTTTAAAATCTAAACAAACTCTAATAGGGGTTTTAAATCTATATGAAAATAAAAGTAAACTTGAGGGCTTAGCGAAAAAGGGTGTTAATCTATTTTCTTTAGAGCTTTTACCTAGAATAACAAGAGCACAATCTATGGATATACTTTCTTCTCAAGCTAATTTAGCAGGATATAAAGCTGTATTAGAATCTTTTTCAATTTTTGAAAAAGCTATACCAATGATGATGACAGCAGCAGGCACTATTTCTGCAGCAAAGGTTTTAGTTGTAGGTGCCGGGGTTGCCGGACTACAAGCAATAGCTACCGCAAAAAGAATGGGGGCAATTGTTTTTGCAACAGATGTAAGAATTACTTCAAAAGAACAAGTGGAAAGCTTAGGTGGAAAATTTTTAACTGTAGAAGGAGCTGAAAACTTAGAAACTGAAGGAGGTTATGCTAAAGAAGCATCAGAAGAGTTTAAAAAAAAACAAGAAGAATTATTAGCCGAGACTCTAAAAAAAATTGATATTGTGATATGTACAGCTTTAATACCAGGAAAAAAAGCCCCATTAATTATTACAGAAAACATGTTAAAAAATATGCAGCCTGGATCTATAATTTATGATTTAGCTGCTGTTCAAGGTGGCAATGCTGCCTTTACTGAGGTTGATAAAATTATTGAAAAAAATGGTATTAAAATTATGGGTGAAAGAAACATTTTAAATAAATTGCCGACTTCATCATCTAACCTTTATGCAAAAAACGTATTTAATTTTGTTTCAAATTTATATGATAAAGAAAATAAAAAAATTAATATTAACTTAGAGGATGAGATTATTGCAAAAACAATAATTAAATAATTATATGGAGATAGACCCATTTATATTTAGGTTTAGTATTTTTATACTTTCAATTTTTATAGGTTATTACGTAGTTTGGAGCGTTACCCCGTCATTACATACACCCCTCATGTCAGTAACAAATGCAATTTCCTCAGTAATTATAGTAGGAGCCATAATAGCAGCATTGGCTGGTGAAACAGAAAATATTTTCGATACTGCAAATATATTTGGATTTTTGGCAATAATTTTAGCAGCAGTAAATATTTTTGGTGGATTTTTAGTAACGCAAAGAATGTTAGCAATGTACAAGAAAAAAAAGAAAGAAATCAAATGATCTCTTCAAATTTGTTAGCAATATTTTATCTTATATCAGGTGTTTTGTTCATATTAGCGCTAAGAGGACTTTCATCACCAGAAACATCAAGACAGGGAAATTTATTTGGAATTATTGGAATGGCAATAGCCATTGGAGTTACAATTATTTCAGTTGGAAATTTTTCAACAGGATTTTTATATTTATTAGTTTTACTTCTTATTGGTGGATCAATTGGTGCATTTATTGCATTTAAAATACCTATGACTGCAATGCCAGAACTTGTTGCTGGATTTCATAGTTTAGTTGGTCTAGCAGCTGTTTTTGTTGCAATTTCTGCTTTTCTTAATCCTGAAGTATTTAGTTTAGGTTCACCTGGAAATATTAAAGTAGCGAGCTTAATTGAAATGTCCTTAGGTGCCGCAATCGGAGCTATCACATTTACGGGATCTATTATAGCATTTTTAAAATTAAGAGGAATAATGTCAGGTTCTCCTATAACTTTTTTTGGTCAACATTATTTAAATTTAATATTAGGTATAATTTTAGTTGGTTTAGTTTTTTATTTATGCAAAACCCAAGCTGATATTTGGTTTTGGACAATAATTATAATTTCTTTTTTAGTAGGTATTTTATTGATTATACCAATAGGTGGAGCTGATATGCCAGTAGTAATTTCGATGCTTAATTCATATTCTGGTTGGGCTGCAGCAGGAATTGGTTTTACTTTAGAAAATACCGCTTTGATAATTACAGGTGCGTTAGTTGGATCTTCAGGTGCAATTTTATCCTACATTATGTGCAAAGGAATGAACCGTTCATTTTTTAATGTAATTCTTGGAGGCTGGGGTGCAACAGATCAATCTTCTTCAAATCATTCAAAGGAGCAAAAACCTGTAAAAAGTGGTAATGCAGACGATGCAGCCTTTTTAATGAAAAATGCATCTTCAGTAATAATTGTTCCTGGTTATGGCATGGCAGTCGCTCAAGCTCAACATGCATTGAGAGAAATGGTTGATGCTCTAAAGAAAAATGGAGTCAAAGTAACTTATGCAATTCACCCTGTAGCAGGAAGAATGCCAGGACATATGAACGTTTTATTGGCGGAAGCAAATGTTTCTTATGACGAAGTATTTGAATTAGAAGAGATAAATAACGATTTTGCTAATTGTGATGTAGCTTATGTAATAGGTGCAAACGATGTTACAAACCCAGTCGCAAAAACTGATCCACAGAGCCCAATTTATGGTATGCCCATATTAGATGTAGAAAAATCGAAGTCAGTTTTATTTGTAAAAAGGAGTTTATCACCTGGATATGCTGGAATCGACAATGATTTATTTTATCGCGATAATACTTTAATGTTATTTGCTGATGCAAAAAAAATGACTGAAGATATAATTAAAAGCTTGTAATTAATGACTAAAATATTCTGTGATATAGCAGATATAAATATAATAAAAAATTTTACTAGAAAAAAAATTGTAAAAGGTTTTACCACAAATCCTTCTTTAATGCGTAAAGCAGGGGCAAAAAATTATACTGAATATTGTAAAAAAATTTTGAAGGTCACAAAAAAACCTATATCTTTTGAGGTGTTTGCTGATGAAAATGAAAAAATAATAAAACAAGCAAAAAAGATTAAAAACTGGGGAAAACAAATATATGTGAAAGTTCCAGTAGTAAATTCTAAAGGCCTTTTTTTAGGTAAAGCAATAAAAGAACTCAACAAAGATAAAATAAAATTAAATATAACTGCAGTCTATAGTCACAAACAGACCTTAAAAATTCTTAAAAGCATAAATAAGAAGACGAAAGTTATTATATCAATTTTTGCTGGTCGAATGGCTGACACAGGAAAAGATCCTGTACCTCAAATTATAAAAAGTATTAATTCTGCTAAAAAATATAAAAATGTCGAAATTTTATGGGCCAGTGTAAGAGAGCCATATAATTATTTACAAGCAAAAAAATTAGGATGTCACATAATAACAGTACCACCAAATATAATTGAAAAAATAGAAAAATTTGGAAAATCCTTGAAATCTTTAACAGAAGATACAGTTAAAACATTTTTAATTGATAGCAAAAAATCAAAATTTAAAATTTAATTACTTATAAATTTGAACATTGTAAAATAAATTAAAATCTGGCGATTTTATTTTTAGAGGATAATATTGCTCATCTATTGAGTCCTTATAGTGATATCTAATAATAGAAATTAAATTAAATATAGAATTAACATGTTCGGTTGCATTTATATATTCATATTCTTCGCCTGTAATATTATATGTTTTTTTGATTGAAAAAATTCTTATAAATAATCTTCCAAGTCTCCATGCTATCCCAGGATCAGTGGGTAATGAAATTGATAATACACCTCCTTTTTTTAACTTACTCATCATTTCAATTATAAATTCTTCTGGAGATAAAATATGTTCTAAGCAGTGTGAAATAATTATTCTATCAAAATATTCATCTTCATAGGGAAGATTTTTTCCATCATATTTTTTAAATTTTATTTTATTATTTAAATTTTTATCAAATATTTCAGATGCATAGTCTGATGTTTCGGCAATATGATACTCATTAAAGGAATGAGTTAAGTATTTCAGATGAGGTGCACTACCAGCTCCAATTTCTAAAATTTTGTCATAACTATTTTTTTTTTTGAAATTTTCTAATTTTTTATGGCAATAATTCATTAAAACACCTAATAATCCACTATAGAGATGTGAATTATACTTTTTATCTAGGTTTCTAAATATTTCTTTTTTATACATATAAGTTAAAATGCAAAATAAGCAGATTTAAATTTTTTTCAATATAAATGACACAAAGAATTGACACTCAATTAATTATAATTAGTATTTTTTTAGGCTTAATATTAACAATTTTTTTTCTAGATTTTTCTAATATAGGATTTTCTGATACTGAATGGCTTAAATCATATGATTTAAAAAGTGATTATTTAGCTTTAAAATTTTTCTTAAATGATAAATGGAGATTTCCTTTAGGTTATAATCCTAACTATGGAGAAATTCCAAATTCTATAGTTTTTTCTGGAGCAGTACCTATTTTATCTTTTTTATCAAAAGTTTTTAGAAATTTTTTACCAGAAAATTTTCATTTTTTTTCAATCTGGATATTTTTATGTTTTTCACTACAATATTTTTTTTCTTTCAAAATATTAAATTTTCTAACTAAAGATTATTTTTTTTCATTAATATCTGCCTTTTTTTTTCTAATTTCACCAATACTTATTTATAGATTAAATTTACATTTATCACTTGGTGCACATTGGCTAATTCTTTCAGCCTTTTATCTTGATATTTGTCAAAGTCAAAAAAATATATTTTATAAAAAATTATTTATTATTGTTTTATCATCTCTTATTCATTTTTATTTTACAATTATACTACTGATAATGAATTTATTTTTTTCTTTTTTTAACTATGTTGAAACCAAAAACTTAAAAAAATTTTTAAAGGAAAATTTAATCATTTTAATTGTATTGTGTTTTTTTATGTATGTTTCTGGCTATTTTCAATTACCAGCAACAGATGCGTTAGGTTATGGTTACGGTTATTTTAAATCTAACCTTTTAACATTTGTTGATCCAAACTATTCTAATTCTGAGACATCTTGGTCTATTTTTATTTCTGATATTTATAATTCTCCAGGAGAAAAAGAAGGTTTTAGTTATTTAGGTTTAGGAATCTTGTTGATTATTTTGATAGTTTTTTTTCTAAATTTTAGAAATTTTAAAGGATCAAAAAGTATTAATTATAAATACTTTTTTCTTTCTATTTTCTTTCTAACTTTATCTTTCACAAATAATATTAATTTAGGTTCTTACAGTATTATTAATTTCGAACTTCCAAAAATTATATTTGGACCATTAAGTATCATTCGAGCTTCCGGCAGACTGATTTGGCCAGTTTATTATTTAATACTTATTTTTTCAATTTATGGTTTATACAAAAGCATTCCAAGTAAAAAAAATTATATTTTAATTATTTTATTATCTATTCAAGTTGTTGATTTTTCCGGCGGACTTAAAAATAATTTTTTTTCTGAACGTATTTTAGATGATAGAAAATTTTTAAAAAACTATTTTTGGTCAAATATATCTGCAAATTTTGAAAATATTTCAAATACACAAATTTCAAATAGGTCAAGTTCATTTCCAATAATTTCAAGTTTATTAATAGAAAACAAATTTAATAAAACAAATTTTTTTAGGTTAGGAAGATATAATAGAGAAATAGCTTCCAATTATAGATCAAATTTTTATAAAGAAATTTCGAATGAAAAAATAAACATAAGAACAGCATATGTAATTGAAAATTATGACCATTTAAGAAATATGAAATTTTTATTTGAAAATTCTGAGCATGGCTTTTTTTATAAAAATAACTTATGGTTTTTTTTACCAAATTATAAAAAATTTATGAAAGATGAAGACATTTTAGAATTTAAAACAATAAAATACAAAAATATAAATGTAGGTGATAAAATAAAAGTTAATTTAAATGATAATAATGGTATCTTAGGATTTGGATGGTCCCATCCTTCATATGGATCTCAAATAGACAGTAGTGGAGCATGGACAGAAGGCAATTTTTCAAATTTAATTTTTAATATTTCAGATAAAAATATCGATAAAATAATTATAAATATAAAAAAAATACTACAAGAAAAAAATAAAAATATAAAACTTAATTTTTTATTGAACGATATATCTTTGCCAAATCAAAATATTAAGATTGATTCGAATAAAATTCAACTATCATCAATTAAAAACTACTTAGAGTTAGGAACAAATAAACTAGTTATTGAGATTAACAGTCCACAAACTGCTTTATCAAAATTAGAAAGCGTTGATGCACGACTACTAGGAGTATTAATCAATAGTTTAGAATTTAAATAATTTATTCAGTTTTCCATTTAATATAATATTTTTTTAAGTCTATATTTTTAAAATGAAATATAAGTAGAAAACTCATTATAAAAAAATCATTAGTTTCCATGCTATTAAAGTTTTTTAAAATTTTCTTATATTTTTGTTTTGTTCTTATATATTTTCCTCTATCTAAAGTTATCATAATTTTATTTATTAATTTATTTTTGCCTCTGAGAGGATCAATAAATAAAAATTTTGCATTAGGAAATTTTTTTTTTAAATAAAATATTAAATTAGTCACTTTGTTGTCATTTAAATGATGAATTGCTCCATTTATAAATATAAAATTGATTTTAGATCGATTTAACTTTTTTATTTTATGTATTTTTTCTATATCTGAATCAATAAAAAAAAATTTAGGGAATTTTTTTTTTGAGTTTTTTAAATAGTTACTATTATTATCTATTCCTACATAGTTATTTATAGAATTTTTAATATAATCCAGGATATAACTATCTCCACAACAAACATCTAATACATTAACATTTTTATGCTGTTGAAAAACATACTTAATAAAATTGTATTCATTATTTCTTTTTCTTATAATATTTTGGTAAAGTCTATAAACTACTTTATATTTTAATAAAAAATTTTTCATTTATTTTTGTTCTAATTTAATTTTGATAATATCAATGATCATTTTTGGAATATCATAAATTATATTTAATTTACTTCCTTCTTTATGCACCCATTCAATAGGCAATTCTTTAATATTAATATTATTTTTTTTTAACAAAATGACCAATTCAACATCAAATGAAAAACGATAAGATTTTAACTTTTTAAAAACATTTAAGGCATAATTTCTATTAAAAAGTTTAAAACCACATTGTGTATCTTTTATTTTAATTTTAAATAAGAAATAGATTATAAAATTAAATAATGAACCTAAAAATCTTCTTGTTATAGATGTTTTGATTTTAGAAAGTGAATGGTTTCTTGAGCCAAAATAAGCGATATTTTTATATTTAATATAATTTTTTTTTACCCACTTGTCGATTTGGTTTGGATTAACTGACATGTCTGCATCACAAATTAACATCCACTCTTTTTTTGAATTTAATATACCTTTTTTAATTGCAAATCCTTTTCCAATATTTTTTTTATATTTAATGTATTTGATTTTAAATATTTTTTTATATTTTTTAGCAGAATTAATACATATTATTAAATCTGATTTATCAGTACTACCATCATTAACAAAAATCATTTCAATATTATTTTTTTTTATAAAATAATTATTAAGCGTTTTTAAACTTTCCAATAGCCTATGTTGTTCATTATAAAAAGGTATTATTATTGATAAATTATTTAGAGTTTTTTTTGACATATGAAAAAAACATAAAACTTATTTTGGTTGCGGGGGACGGATTTGAACCGCCGACCTCAAGGTTATGAGCCTTGCGAGCTACCAGGCTGCTCCACCCCGCGATGATTAAATCCTATTCTTAAGTTTATTTAACTTTTTAACTCTTTTAATATTTTCTTGAAGAATACGTTTTTTTTTCTCTGATGGTTTTTCATAATTATTTTTTAATTTAATTATTTTAAAAAAACCATCTCTCTGAAGTTTCCTTTTTAGTACCCTCAGAGCTTGTTCAACGTTGTTATCTTTTACTTCTATTTTAATAAGTGCCTCCAAAAAAAAGAGTTATTAACATTAATAATTTTAATTGTCTAGATTTCTTTCTTTATTCGTTTAGTTTGTTTTTTGTAATTTTTCTTTTTGTTTTTTCTCTCTTTTAATTCTTCTTTCTGCTTTTTCAACAGTATCCTGAAGATCTTTTTGAGAAAACAATCCAATTGCAACAGGGTCTTTTGGATTTAAATTATTATAATTCCAATAACTTTTATTTCTAATAGCAACTACAGAATTTTTTGTTACACCAACCAATTTTGCTATTTGAGAGTCTTTTAAAATTGAGTATTGTCTTATTAACCATAATGCTGAGTCAGGTTTATCTTGTCTCTTTGATAATGGAACATATTTTTTTGTCTTTTCGTTTGAACTAGATATCTCAATATTGTAACTATTTAAATTTAAAGATCTGTTTTGATCTTTAGATGAAAGTTCAATTTCTTCTTTAGTTAACTGGCCAGATATTATTGGATTATATCCAACTATTCCTTTTGCAACTTCTCCATCAGCTATTCCCTGGACTTCAACAACGTGAAGTTTACAAAATTCAGCAATTTGTTTAAAAGTTAATGTTGTATTTTCAACTAACCATACAGCTGTTGCCATAGGCATTAAAGGTGCATTTGTCATTATGCTTTTTTCTCAGCTCTAAAATTTTGAAATTTTTTATTAAATTTACTTACTCTTCCTTTATCAAGGATTTTTTGTTTACCGCCTGTCCACGCAGAGTGAGAAATTGGGTCTATTTCTAATTTTAATGTTTCTCCTTCTGATCCCCAGGTAGATTTTGTTTCAAATTGAGATCCATCTGTCATTTCAACTTTTATTTTATGATATTTTGGGTGAATATTTTTTTTCATAGCTGGCTTTATAACAAAAGATTTTTTAAAAACAATTAAAAGTTATTAAGGTTTTCTTGCATTTTTTGATATATAGAGTTGCTTCCTGCTAATATATTAATGCCAGCTTTAGATGAATTATCGATGTTATTTATTTTTCCACCAGCTTCTTCCACAATAATTATTCCCGCTGCAATATCCCAAATATTTAAATTTTTTTGAAAATATCCGTCATATCGACCTGCTCCGACGTATGCCATGTCTAAAGCAGCACTTCCAGATTTTCTTGTATTAAGATTATTTTTTATTTGATCTTTTCCTCCCGTGGCAAACAAGCATTCATCAATATTTCTTTTTTTTGAAACTCTCATTCTTTTATTATTAAAATACGCTCCATTATTTTTTTCAGCATAAAACATTTCATTTTTTATAGGATCAAAAATTAAACCGCTAATAATCTCTTTTTTTGATTTTAAAGCAATTGATATTGCAAAATGAGGTATACCATGTAAAAAGTTTGTAGTTCCGTCTATTGGGTCTATAATCCAAACATTTTCTAAATCTGAATTTTTTATTTCCCCTGCTTCTTCGCTAATTAAAGAAAATTTTTTATATTTTCTTAATTCTTCAATAATGATTTTTTCGGCTTTTTTATCAGCGTTTGTTACAAAATCAGAAGGCCCTTTTGATAGTACTTGTAATTTTTCCAATTCTCCAAAATCTCTAATTATTATTTTCGATGCTTTTTCTGCAGCTTTAATCATAATATTTAAATTTGAAGATATAGAATTCATACAGTTTATATTTTTTTTACGTATTCAATAGATCTTGTATCGACAACTATTTCATCTCCACTTTCAATAAAGGGAGGTACTTGAATTTTAACTCCATTTTCTAATATAGCGGGCTTATATGATGAAGAGACTGTTTGTCCTTTTAAAGCAGCATCAGTACTTTCTATTTTACAATTAATTTGATTTGGTAATTCAACAGAAATTGGCTTTTCTTCATAAAGACTTATTTTGACCTCTAATTCTTCCTTTAAAAATTTTCCTTTTTCTCCAACAATTTCTTTTTTAAGGCTTATTTGTTCAAAAGATTTTTGATTTATAAAATAATATTCAACTTCATCTTCATACAAATAATTGAAGTTTATTTCTTCAAGAGATGCTTTTTCAACTGTATCACTAGATCTGAATCTCTCATTCAATTTAGTACCTTTATTTACACTTTTCATTTCAACCTGGTTAAATGCTCCGCCTTTTCCAGGTTTTACATGTTGAGTTTTTAGAACTTCCCACAAATCATTTTTATGTTCTAGTAGCATTCCAGGCTTAACTTCATTTCCAGATATTTTCATACTAATTTGCTTATAGCTTCTCTTGGGTTTAGTTTTTTATTATTCCAAATGTAGTCTGAGATAGCTAAAAAGTTAGCTTTATTCAATAAAAGTTTTTTATAATTTGTATCTTTTATTCCACCTATTGCTACAACTCGAGTATTTGTTATTTCTTTTGCTAAACTTAATATTCTTAATCTTGCTTTATATCTAACTTTCTTTGTTTTTGATGAATAAAACGCGCCAAAAGCTAAATAATCTGCACCATCTAAAATAGCTCTTTTTGCAAGAGTTATAGAATTATGACATGTAATACCAATAATTTTATTTTTTAATATTTTTCTAGCTTTTAAAATATTCATATCTTTTTGTCCAAGGTGACATCCGTCTGCATTAATTTTTTTTGCAAAAATTGGATCATCATTAATGATGAGCTTAACTTTATATTTTTTACAAATTTTTTTAATTTTTTTTGCAATTATGATTTTTTTCTTTTTTTTTTCTTTTTTTAGTCTTAATTGAAAAAAACTTACTTTATTTGAACTTAATACTTGATTAAGTTTGTCATAAAAATCGTTATTTTTAATATATTTTGGAGAAATTAAATAAATAAATCTCTTATTGCTTCTATTTTTCCTCAAGTTCTTTCGACCACTTTCCTTGAGCAGCTAGCGAGCACATTTTAGCTCTATGATCAAAAATTTTCTGAGTTCCTTTAATATTTTTAATATCTTTTGACCAAAATTTAATAGCTCCTTGTTGCAAGGCCCTTCCATACGAATAGCTCATTATAAAATTTGTATCATTAAATTTATTAATTAAATTTAAGTTTTCAGTTGCTTCCACTTCTGTTTGACCGCCAGATAAAAAAGCTATTCCAGGCACTTCTTTTGGAACAAATTCTTTTAAACATTTTAAAGTTAAAAGAGCAATTTTTTCTTTACTAATCATTTTGTTTGATTTATTTCCTGGCAGTATCATGTTTGGCTTTAAAATTATTCCTTTTAAATTAACTTTATGGTTGATTAGTTCTTCAAAACATTTTTTAATTACTTCAGAAGTTTTATCAAAACAATCCTCAGCTGTATGATCTCCATCCATCAATACTTCAGGCTCCACAATTGGAACCATACCATTTTCTTGAACTATAGAAGAGTATTTAGCTAAAGCATAAGCATTTGTATCAATTGATAATTTACTAGGATAGTTTTTTGAAATAATGTAAATACCTCTCCATTTAGTAAATCTTGCTCCGAGCTTATAGTAATCTTTCAATCTTTTTTCTAAGCCATCTAATCCTTCTGTAATTTTTTCATCAGGCGAATCCACCAAAACTTTAGCTCCTGTATCTACTTTTATTCCAGGGACAGCCCCTGATGATGCGATTAATTCTGGTATAGTTTTTTTTGAGCTTGAGATTTGTTTTATAGTTTCATCATACAAAATAACACCGCCTATACATGTTTTCATGCTTTCAGATGAAAAAAGTGTTTCTCTAAATAGAAGTCTATTTTCTGGAGTTGACTCAACGTTTACAGCACTAAGTCTTTTGGTCATTGTTCCAGTACTTTCATCAGCAGCCAAAATACCTTTTCCGTTAGACAAGATTTTTAATGCAATATTATTTAATTCAGACATTTTGATTTAACGCTTTTATAGCAGGTAGAGTTTTTCCTTCAAGATATTCTAAAAAAGCTCCACCAGCAGTTGAAACAAAAGTAAATGAATCAAATTTTTTAAACTTATTTATTGCAGCAACTGTTTCGCCACCTCCTGCTACAGAAAAAATTTTATCCTTCTTTGTTTTTTGAGAAATTAACTCTAATATTTTTTTTGTACCATTTTGAAAATTTGGATTTTCAAAATATCCGGCAGGACCATTCCACAATATTGTTCTAGAGTTATGTATAATTGTTTCAATAGATGATATTGTTTTTGATCCAATATCCAATATCATCTCATCATCTTTTATTTCATTTATATGTCTCTCTTTTCCTTCTCCATTTAGACTAGTAGATACAATTACGTCTTTAGGAATCGTAATTTCACAATTAAACTTTTTTGAGTTTACTAATATTTCTTTAATCAAAGAGCCACACTCATTTTCACATATTGATTTTCCTATATTTGAGCCAGTATGTTTTAACATTGTATTACCCATTCCACCAACAATTATAATATTATTAAATTTTTTTATTAAATTGTTTATAATTTTAATTTTTGTAGAAATTTTTGAACCTCCAATAATTAGAGAAACAGGTTTTTCAATTTCTGAAGTTATTTTTTTTAATGCATTAACCTCTTCAGTAATTTGTAGTCCAAAATATGAAGGTATATATTTTGTTATACCTTCAACGGAGGCATGAGATCTATGTGAGCAAGAGAAGGCATCATTTATATATATATCCCCTAAATTAGATATTTTTTTTGAAAATTCGCTACTATTTAATTCTTCGCCTTTGTTAAAACGAATATTTTCAAGCATTATAATTGCACCATTCGAAATTTTATTTATTTCTAATAATGTATTTTTATTTATAGGCTCTTTATTAAACAAAACTTCTTTATTTAATAAAAAAGATAATTTTTCTGAAATAGGCTTTAAAGACATTCCCTCAACCACTTTTCCTTTTGGTCTTCCAATATGAGATATGATTATAATTTTAGCTTGCTTTTCCAACAAAAGATTTATTGTTGGTAATATTTTTTCTATTCTTGAGGTTTCAGTTATAGCACCATTTTTCATTGGAACATTTAGATCCACTCTTAATAAAACTTTTTTTCCTTTAAGATTTAGATTTTTATTTAAAATATTTTTCATAAAAGAATTAAATTTTATGAATATATTTTACCAAATCACACATTCTGTTTGAAAAACCCCACTCATTATCATACCAGGCTGAAATTTTCCCCATATTTTTCCCAACTACGCAAGTTAGTGAAGCATCAACAACTGCTGAAAAAGAGTTGTGATTAAAATCAACTGAAACTAACTTTTCCTCTGTAATATCAATAACTTTATTTATGTTTGACTTAGAGGCTTTTAAAAAGCTAGAATTAATTTTTTCTTTAGTTATATCTTTTTTTGTACAAAAAACTAATTCAATTAAAGATACATTCGGTGTTGGCACTCTCATAGCAACTCCTTCAAGTTTTCCTTTTAAAGAAGGAATAATTTCTCCAATCGCTTTTGATGCACCAGTAGAAGTTGGAACAATTGATTGATTAGCCGATCTAGCTCTTCTAGGGTCTTTATGGGAATTATCTAGAATTCTTTGGTCGCTAGTATAAGAATGAATTGTTGTCATAAATCCTTTTTCAATTTCAAAATTATTATTTAGAATATTTGCAACAGGAGCCAAACAATTGGTTGTGCATGAAGCTGCAGAAATTATTTGATCATTTTTTTTTAAAACATTTTCATTAACACCAAATACAACAGTTTTATCTGCATTTTTACAAGGAGCTGAAACTATAACTTTTTTTGCTCCATTTTTTAAATGATCGATTAATTTTTCTTTTGAATTAAATTTTCCAGTACACTCAAACACATAGTCTACATCGTATTTTTTCCAATTTATATTTTCTAATTTCGATTCTTGCGAAAATGAAATTTTATTTTTGTTTATTGTTAAATTTTTTTCACTAAAACTTATTGTGGTATTAAATTTTCCATGAATTGAATCATATTTTAACAAAGAAAAAGTTGTTTCTAAATTAGATCGGTTATTTATATGTTTAATTGATATATCTTTATTATTACTTTCGACTATGGCACGAACTACCATTCTACCAATTCTACCCATTCCATTAATTCCAACTTTTATTACCATTTTTAATTCTTTAATAGACTTTTAATTTTTTTGGAAATATTTTCTTTCGTCAATCCAAAATGTTTATAAATATCTTTATAAGGTGCACTTTTGCCAAATTTATTAATTCCAAAAGCAAAACCTTCGTTTCCAATATATTTTTTCCAGCAATCAGTTGAACCTGCTTCAATTGATATTTTTAATTTTGTTTCACCAAGAATTTTTTGTTTATATGATTTTAATTGTAAGTCAAAAATATCTTGGCACGGAACTGATATAACTTTTGAATATATTTTATTTTTGGCCAATTTATGGCTTGTTTGAATTGCCAAGTCTACTTCTGAACCACTAGCTAATATAGTTAATTTAATTTTTTTATTTGTTCTTAAAATTTCATATGCTCCATATGAACACTTATTATTGTAAGAATATTTTTTTCTTATAGGATTTAGGTTTTGCCTAGTTAAGGACAATACACTTGGAGTTTTTGAATTTTTTAATGCTAGCTCCCAACATTCTATAGTTTCCATCCTGTCAGCTGGTCTAAAAATATTTAAATTTGGAATAGACCTCAGTCCTGAAAGTTGTTCGATTGGTTGGTGTGTTGGACCGTCTTCCCCAAGACCTATAGAGTCATGTGTCATTACATATATAACTTGTTGTTGCATCAAGGCCGACAATCTAATTGAAGGTTTACAATAGTCTGAAAAAATTAAAAAAGTTCCACCATATGGAATAATTTTACTATGCAAGGCAAGACCATTCATTATCCCACACATTGCATGCTCTCTAACACCATAATGTATATAGTTTCCGTTAAAGTCATTTGATTTAATTATTTTATGAAATTTAGTTTTAGTGTTATTTGATCCTGCTAGGTCTGCCGATCCACCAATTAAATTGTTATTATCATATGTGATTGAGTTTAATATTAATTCTGAACATTTTCTTGTTGCTAAACTTTTAATTTCTTTAAGTGCATTTTTCTTCTCAGATTTGATTAATTTATTAAAATTATTTTTAAAAATTTTATTTATTTTATTTTTTCTTTTTAAATATTTTTTTTTCCATTTTGATTCAAGTTTTACTCCATTATGTCCAATTTTTCTCCATTCTTTTAGAATATTTGCCGGAACTTCAAATGGTTTATGTTTCCAATTTAATTTTTTTCTTACTAACTGGATTTCATCAGCACCAAGTGGACTTCCGTGAGAAGATGCTTTACCTGATTTATTTGGTGAACCATAACCAATTTTAGTTTTACAAGAAATAACAGTTGGTTTTTTAGAATTTTGAACTTTTTTTAATGCTTTAAATATCTCGTTATACTTATGACCATTGATAGCAATATAATTCCAACCGTAACTTTCAAATCTTTTTTTAAAATTATCTGAAACTGCCAAACTAGTTGGACCATCAATTGATATTGAATTATTATCAAATAACATAATTAGATTTTTTAATTTCAAGTGACCTGCTAAACTCATTGCTTCATGACTAATTCCTTCCATTAAACATCCGTCACCTGCCAAAACGTATGTTTTATGATTTATAATTTCTTTACCAAGTTTTTTTTTTAAAATTTCTTCAGCAATTGCAAAACCAACTGAGTTTGCAATTCCTTGTCCAAGTGGTCCAGTTGTTGTTTCAATCCCAGTTCCTTTATGATACTCAGGATGACCAGCACAAATACTATTTAATTTTCTAAAATTTTTAATATCTTTTAATGAAATACTTTTATATCCACTTAAATATAACAATGAATAAAGCAACATTGAGCCGTGACCTGCGGATAAAACGAATCTATCTCTATTAAGCCAATTTGGATTTTTTGGGTTATATTTTAGAAAATTTTTAAATAGTACAGTTGCAACGTCTGCCATTCCCATTGGCATACCAGGATGTCCAGAGTTAGCTTTTTGTACAGCATCCATGGACAAAAACCTTACTGCGTTGGATAAATCTTTGTTATTTGTATTCAAAAATATCCTATATAGACTTGGGTGAATCAATTTATTATTATATTTATATATATATGAATTCTATATATGAAAAAGAAAAAAAACTTGATGATGCTTTAGAAAAATTAAATTTAATAAAGCCTCAAACTTTAAATTTAAAGGAAACTATTTCAAATTTAGACCAACAAAAAAATCAATTAGAAATTGAAAAAAAGGAAATCGAGAGAAGGTATAGCGTACTTCAACAAAATTATGAAAATCTCAAGTCAAAAATTGACAAGTTAAATAGCCAGAAAGAAATAGAGACAAAAAAAGAATCAGAGTTTTCTGATAAAATTGATGAATTAAATCAAGAAACAGATAGTTTGTTAGAAGAGTTAGATAAATGGCAAATGTAAATATAAAATTTAATAATAAAGAATTTTTGTTGTCATGCGAGGATGGGCAAGAAGAACATTTGGAAGAACTTTCTTTACATCTTAATGAAAAATTTAATAAATTAAAATCTTCTTTAGGTAATATTGGAGAAAACAAACTTTTACTAATTACCTCTATTACAACAATGGATGAATATTTTGAAACTAAAAAAAAAATTGATCAAAAAATTCAAGAATTGAAGAATTTAACTGAAAAATTTAAAGAGTTAAAATCTTTAGTTTATGAATACAAAGAAAAAAAGGAAAACGAAATAAATAATTTAAGTGAAGAACAAAAAAAAATGAAAAATCAGTTAGATGAAAATAAAACAGAATATGAAAAAGTTATTGAAAAAGCTGCAGATCAAATAGAGAATTTTTTAGCAAAAATTGACCCCGAAAATTCATTACAGTAAAAACTGTGTTAAAATCTAAAATAAGAAAAAGAATATTAAATACTAGAAAAAAAAGAAATAATAAAAATATCAAGTTTTCTTTTCAGAAAATTTTTAGTGAAATAAAAACAAAAATTTCAAAAAAAAAAATAATAGGCGGATATTATCCTGTAAATTTTGAAATAGATATATTAGATGTTCTTCAAGAACTAGAAGCTAAGAGTCTACAATTATGCTTACCTGCTGTAAAAAAAAATAATGAAATGGATTATTATATGTGGTCGACAAAAAATTTATTAAAAGTAAATAAATATGGCATACCTGAGCCTGAGCAAATAAAAAAAGTTATACCCGATATAATATTTGTTCCAATTGTAGCATTTGATAATAGATTATATCGTATTGGATATGGGGGAGGATACTATGATAGATATATTCAGAAACTCTCAAATAAAAAAAAACTATTTAAGATAGGAATTGCTCACTCATGTCAAAAAATAAATAAAGTTCCTATTAATAAATTTGACAAAAAATTAGATATAATCATTACAGAAAAATATATTTTAAGATGAGAATTTTTTTTTTAGGTGATATTGTAGGTAGAGCTGGAAGATTGGCTGTTGTTAAAAATTTAAAAGACATTTTAAAAAAAAAAAAAATTGATTTTGTTATAGTTAATGGTGAAAATGCTGCAGACCAAGGAGTGGGTATTACTGAGGAAATTTCAAATGATTTATTTAATTCAGGGGTGGATGTAATTACAACTGGAAACCATGTATGGGATCAAAAAGAAACTGCAAATCATATAGAAATAGAAACGAGACTTTTAAGACCTGAAAACATATCAAATAATTCTCCAGGAAAAGGATTTAGAATTTATCAATCAAAAAATGGATTTAAAGTCGGTGTATTAAATTTAATGGGAAACGTCTTTATGAAAAAATGTGATGATGTTTTTAAAACAGCAGAAATATTTAAAAATAAATATAAACTTAAAGAAGATTATGATTTTTTAGTTGTGGATTTTCATGGGGAGATAACAAGTGAAAAAATGGCAATGGGACATTTGTTCGATGGGAGAGCAACTTTAGTAGTTGGAACACATACACACGTTCCAACAAATGACGTTAGAATTTTAATTAATGGCACAGCTTATCAAACAGACGCAGGAATGTGTGGTGATTATGACTCGGTAATAGGAATGAACAAGGAAAATTCTTTAAATCGTTTTTTAAAAAAAGATTCAAAAAAACATTACCCCTCTGAGGGTGAGGCGACCTTATCTGGACTTATTGTTGAATGTGATACATCAAATGGCCTGGCTAATAAAGTAGAGCCATTTATATTTGGTGGAGGATTAATAAATAACTATTAATTATGGCAGGACATTCTCATTGGGCTGGAATAAAACATAAAAAAGGAAAAGCAGATAAAGCGCGTTCAAATCTTTTTTCTAAACTTTCTAGAGAAATTACTGTTGCAGCAAAATTAGGTGATAAAAATCCAGACATGAATGCGAGATTAAGATCAGCAATTCAATCTGCAAGATCGTCAAATATGCCCAAAGATAATATCCAAAGAGCAATAGAAAAATCTGAAAATAGTACAGACTCTAATTATGAAAATATCAGATACGAAGGTTTTGGACCAAAAAAAATTGCAGTAATTGTGGAAACTTTAACTAATAACAAAAATAGAACAGCGTCAAATTTAAGAACTATTTTTCAAAAAAATGGAGGAAACTTGGGAACCCAAGGATCAGCTTCTCATAACTTTCAACAATTAGGAGTAATAAAAATTGAAAAATCTGAAGCATCAGAGGATAGGGTACTAGAATTAACAATTGATTCAGGTGCAAATGAATGTTTTTCAAATGAGTATTTTCACGAGATTCAGTGCGATAAAAGCGAGATATATAATGTAAAAAAAAAATTGGAGAAAAATATCAATAATTTTTTATCTACTGAAATTGAATGGATTCCTTTAAATAAAACAGAGGTATCTTCTGTAGAAAAAGAAGAAATAATAAATTTTTTAGGAATATTAGATGAAGATGATGATGTACAAAATATTTATACAAATGCAAAATTATAAATAAAACAAATGTTAATTATAGGTATAGATCCAGGAATTTCAGGAGCAATTTGTTTTTTTGAAAATGGTCAAGTGAAAGAAATTATTAATATGCCTGTTATGGCAGATGGAAAAAAAAATAAAAGACAAATTAATGGTCCTCAAACTTATAATGAAATTTTAAGAAGAATTAAAAACTATCCAAAAAAAGATATAACTGTAGTGATCGAACAAGTTTCAGCAATGCCAGGACAAGGAGTTACAAGCATGTTTAATTTTGGCCAATCTTTTGGAGTTATAAAAGGAATATGTTCAGCGATGCAATTATCGATGTTTTTTATTAGACCTGCAAAATGGAAAAAATATTTTGGCTTAATTAAAACAGAAAAAGACGCAAGCAGAACTAAAGTTATTGAAATTTTTCCTTATATATCATCTGAACTTTCAAGAAAAAAAGATTCAAACAAAGCTGATGCTGTACTAATTGCTAGTTTTTTTTACAATACCTTTAATAAATCAGATTAATTAAGTATTTTTTTAGGACAAATTGATGACACATTTTAGTGTGAAACACACTTAATGGAAGCCGATATAACATCTCAAGCAGTAGGTCTTGCTAGCAATGCTGATTTTTCGATTATCAATTTATTTATAAGAGCAGATGTAATTGTTAAATCAGTAATTATAATTTTAATTGCATCTTCTATATATTCTTGGGCTTTAATAATAGAGAAGTATAGACTGTTTAAAAAAATTAATAAAACCTCTGAAGAGTTTGAAAATAAGTTTTGGAAATCAAGATCAGCCGAGTCTTTTTATAATAACTTGCCACAAAACATTGAAGATCCAATGGCAAATGTATTTAAAGATACTATGCAGGTTATAGTTAAGTCAAAATCAAAATCAAATTTGTCAAATCGTTTAGAAAGTATGTTGGAGGTGAGCATTGAAAAACAAATGAATACTATTGAAAAAAGTTATACCTTTTTAGCCACTGTTGGTTCCACAGCTCCTTTTATTGGATTATTTGGAACAGTTTGGGGAATTATGAATTCTTTTCAATCTATTGCTATTTCAAGAAACACAAGTTTAGCAATAGTTGCCCCAGGTATAGCAGAAGCTTTATTCGCTACTGCTCTTGGACTACTAGCAGCAATTCCTGCAGTTGTTGCTTATAATAAATTTAGCAGTGATTCAAAAAAATATTCTCAAAAATTAGAATCTTTTTCAAAGAGATTTATATCAATAATTTAATTAATGGCATTTAAACTAAAAAGTTCATCAAGAGAACCAATGAGTGAAATAAATGTAACTCCATTTGTTGATGTAATGTTAGTTTTGTTAATTATTTTTATGGTTACAGCTCCTTTGCTTACAGTTGGAGTTCAAGTTGATTTACCAGAAAGTTCAGCAGATTCTTTACCTGAAGAACAAGAGCCTCTTACACTCACTATAAATTCAAAGGGAGAAATTTTTATTCAAGAATCAAAAGTAGAATACGATAAAATTATTGCAAAAATTCTAGCGGTTTCTAAAAATAGAACCGATACTAGAATTTATGTAAGGGGAGATAAAACAATTAATTATGGAAGAGTTTTGGAAATCATGGGAATGTTATCAGGTTCAGGCTTTACCAAAGTAGCTCTTATTTCCGAACCTTATAAAGAGAGATAAGTGTGTACAAAAATATTGCAATCTCATCAAGTTTACATGTGATGTTAATATTTATTGCAACATTAAGTCTTCCTTTTCTCACAAAAAAACCAATTGAATTACCTCCCATCATTTCAGTTGAGTTAATACAAATTACTGACCAAACAAATATTCCATTTGCTCCTAAAGCAAAAAAAATAATTGAAGAAGTAAAGAAAAAACAGGAGAAGCTAGTTTCTGAACAAGCTCCTCCAAAAAAAATAAAAAAAGAAAAACCAGATTCGGTTCCTCTACCTAATCAAAAAGAAGAAAAAGTAAAAAAAGTTGAAGAAAAAAAGCAAAATCCCGAAAAAATTGATGATGAAATAAAACAAGTTTCTGAATTTGAAAAAGATGAAATGTTTGACCCAAATACAATCGCAGCATTAATTGATAAATCAAAAGAAGATTTAGCAGAAACAACTAATAAACTTGATAAAGTAAGCCAATCCCAAGATCCAAGCATGAATTTGTCAGGGTTAACTTTAAATGAAGAAGACGCTTTAAAAGCTCAAATTTTTGGTTGTTGGAGCATACCTTTAGGTTTACCATATAATGAAAATTTACTTGTAAGAATAAAGTTAAAATTAAAACCAGATGGATCAGTGATTAAAACAGAAATTTTAGACCACACTAGAATGAATAAACCTGGACAAGCTTTTTATAAAGTTCTGGCCGAAAGTGCATTAAGAGCAATACAGCTATGTCAACCCTTAAGAGTACCTACAACTGGATACGAAAGATGGAAAGATTTACAATTAAATTTTGATGCAAGGGAGATGTTAGAAGGATGATAAACAAAAGATTGTTATTAATAATATTATTAATTTTTTTTCCATTTAAGTCTTTCGCATTAATTGAGGTAGATATAACAAGAGGTAATTTAAATCCTTTGCCATTAGCAGTATCATCTTTAGCATCGTCGGAAAGTGACAAAGAAAAGCTAAAAAAAGATTTAAATATAAATGATCTTGGTTTAGAAATTTCGAAAATTGTAGAAAATAACTTAAAAAAATCGGGTTTATTTAATCCCTTAGATAAAGAAGCTTTTTTACAAAAACCAGATATCGCACATTTAAAACCAAGATTTGAGGATTGGGCTTTAATTAAAGCACAAGCTTTAATTACTGGAAAAGTAAACCTCGAAGACGATAAACTTAGAGTAGAATTTAGACTATGGGATGTTTTAGCTGGTAAAGAAATCTTAGCGCTAGCTTTTACAACTGTACCTAAAAACTGGAGAAGAGTTGGTCATATTATTTCAGATAAAGTTTACGAGAGATTAACTGGTGAAAAAGGTTATTTTGATACAAGAATTATTTATGTTGCTGAAGAAGGTCCAAAAACTCAAAGAGTAAAAAAACTAGCAATAATGGATCAAGATGGTTTTAATACAAAATATTTAACCTTAGGAAATGAATTAGTTTTAACACCTAGATTTAACCCAACAAATCAAATGGTTACTTATTTATCTTACTTTAAAAATTTACCAAGAGTTTATTTGCTAGATATAGAAACTGGAATGCAAGAAGTAGTTGGTGATTTTGCTGGAATGACTTTTGCACCTAGGTTTTCACCGGATGGTAAAAAAATAATTATGAGTTTTGCTAAGGACGGAAATTCAGATATCTATACAATGAATTTAGAAAGTAGAATTGTAGAAAAAATTACAAACCATCCTTCCATAGATACATCACCTTCATATTCTCCAGACGGAAAATATATTGCTTTTAATTCAGATAGAAGCGGCTACCAACAAATTTACATTATGAAAAGTAATGGAAAAAATGTAAAAAGAATTTCTTTTGGAAATGGCTTATACGGTACACCTGTATGGTCACCAAGAGGAGATTTAATAGCATTTACAAAACTTCATAAGGGAAAGTTTTATATAGGTGTAATGAGAACAGATGGCAAGGGCGAGAGACTGTTAACAGAAAATTTTTACCAAGAAGCTCCCTCATGGTCGCCAAATGGAAGAGTTCTAATATTTTATAGAGAAACAAAAACTGATAGTAAGGGAGAAGGTTTTTCAGCTAAACTCTGGTCTATTGATTTAACAGGATATAATGAAAGACTTGTAGAGACCGAAACTGACGCTTCAGACCCATCTTGGTCGTCTTTATTAAGCAATTAGTAGTTTTTTTAATAAAATATATTGATTTTTAGGCTTGTAAGATCTATTTAGTTGTGAAAAAGTTATAAAAAACAGATTTAAGGAGCAGGAATGAATTTAGGGAAAATTTATAAAAACATTTTTTTGGTTATTTTTTTAGGTTTTGTTTTATCGGCTTGTGCCACACAAACAACTCAAAAAATAGATTCACAAATTCAAGGTGATGTATATACAGGAACTGATACAGTTGAGTACTTAGCAGACGGTGTTCCTGACAGAGTTTTCTTTGCAACAAATGAATCAGTTCTAACAACTGCTTCTAGAGAAACTTTACGAAAACAAGCATCTTGGTTAAGAAAAAATTCTGAAATAACAGTTGTATTAGAAGGACATGCTGACGAGAGAGGAACACGAGAATATAACTTGGCATTAGGAGAAAGAAGAGCTAATGCTGCAAAAGATTATTTAATGACTTATGGAATTTCATCAAGCAGAATTTCTATAATCAGCTATGGAAAAGAAAGACCTGTGGACTCAGGATCTAATCCTTTAGCATGGTCAAAAAATAGAAGGTCAGTTACAGTTAAAGCGAACTAATAAATATTATTAAAAAATTAAAGACCCTTTAAACATATAATAGTTTAAGGGGTCTTTTTTTTGCCATCATTATAACTACAAATAAATTAATGTTAAAAATAAAAAATTATTTTTGTCTATTTACATTAGTTGTTGTTATAATAAATTTTCCAAATATTGTATTCTCTGATACTCATAATTTAAATGAAATTATAAAATTAATTCAAAAAGATTTAAAAACTTTAGAACGCGCAGTATACTCAGATGATTTTTCATCTGATGAATCATCCGCAGAAACATCTGGCAAAATGGATCAGAATTCAGAAGAAGTTCTAACTAGACATTTGCTTAAATTATCTGAAATTGAAAAACAATTTCAGGAATTAACAAATAAATTTGAGGAAATAAATTTTAAGATAGATAAACTGTCATCAAGATTATCGAAAGTACAAGCTGACAATCAATTAAGGTTTCAACAATTAGAAAATGGGCAATCAATAAATAAAATTGATGACAATCAACAAATTTCTACATTAACTAATGAAAATAATGAAAAAATTCTTCCTGGGTCATCTCAACCACAAGATTTAGGATCTATCTCTTATAAAGATACAGAAACAGATTCAGAAAATCAAATTACCCAATCGATTGAATCAACTTCAACAGTTGTTACAGAAACATTTCAAGCAGAAGAAAAAATATTGCCAGATACTTCTATTGAAGAACAATATGAGTTTGCGACAAGCTTGTTAAAAGTAGGTGATTATAATACAGCAGAAAGAGCATTTAGAGAGTTTGTTATTGTAAACCCGGATCATGAACTAGCAGGAAATGCGCAATATTGGTATGCAGAAACTTTTAGAATTAGACAGTTATACACTGATGCTGCTTCTGCATATCTTGAGGGTTATCAAAAATATCCAAAAAGTGAAAAGGCTCCTATAAATTTATTAAAACTTGGAGTATCATTGGTTCAAATTGGGGAAAAAGATCAGGGTTGCTTAATGATTACCGGTGTTCAAAAACAATATCCTAAAGCAAATCAATCTGTTCTTCAAAAAGCAAAATATGAAGAAAAAAAGTTTGAGTGCAAAAAAGAAAATTCATAATAAATTATTAACTCATCTAAAACATCCAATAATTAGTAGAATTTACAAAGAATTTCAAAATATTAATAAATTAAATTTAAATAAATTTAATTTTTCAGTAGCTGTTTCAGGAGGTTCAGATAGTTTAGCTTTAGCTTACCTTTCTAAATGTTATTCAATATCAAATAATGTTAAAGTAAAGTATTATCACGTTAATCATAAACTTAGAAAAGAATCATCTTTAGAAGCAAAAAAATTAAAAATATTATTAAAAAAATTCGATATAAATTGTAAAATATTAAACTGGAATGGAAAAAAACCAAAATCTAATATTCAATCTATCGCTAGAAGCAAAAGATACGAATTAATTCGCAAAGAATGCTTAAAGGACAGAAATAATTTTATTTTTATTGCACATCATCTGGATGATTTGTACGAAAATTTTGTTATTAGATTGCTTAGAGGCTCAGGTCTAAAAGGATTAGTTTCTTTTAATCAATTTAAGACTAGTCATGATAATAATTTAAAAATTGTTAGACCACTAATTAGTTTTATGAAAAATGATTTAAACTTTATATCTACGAAAGTATTTAAATTTAAATTTGAAGATCCATCAAATAAGAATACTGATTTTAAAAGGATAAGAATTAGAAATTTAATAAATAATTTAAAATTAGAAGGTATGAATCTTGAAAAATTAAGGTTAACAATTAATAATCTTAGCGATTCAAATTTAACAATTAGTTACTACGTTGAAGAAAATATTAAATCTAATTCAGAATATTTTAGTGAAAAAAAACATTATATATTAAATAGTAGTTTTTTCAAACAGCCTAATGAAATTGTTTTTAGATCTTTAATTAACTTAATAGGAAAAATTGGCAATAAATATTATCCACCAAGAGGCAAAAGTATTAGCCAGTTATTATTAAAATTCAAATCAGGAGAGATAAAAAAAATTAATATTTCCGGATGTATATTGGAAAAAATCAATAATTCTTTTATTATTTACAAAGAAAAATGAAAAAAGGACATTTATGCAACAATTTAACACTTGTTAAATTTATAATAATTCTTACTTTATAAGAATGAATTTTAAAAATTTAGCTATGTGGGCGGTGATAGTCTTTTTGACTATCGGTCTATATAACATGTTCAAAAATCCGCAAGGTTCGATATCACAAAAAAATAATATTATATTTTCGGAATTTTTATCAGAAGTTGATAATGGAAGAGTAGTTCAAGTAGAAATCCAAGGAAATAACATTAATGGAATTTTTTCAAATGGTGAAAAATTTACAACTTACTCACCTAACGATCCTAATTTAATAGAAAAATTATCAAATAAAGGAGTTAGTATTTCAGCTTCTCCTCTAGAAGAAAAAATGCCTTCACTTTTAGGAGTTCTACTTTCATGGTTTCCAATGCTACTACTTATTGCAGTTTGGATATTTTTTATGAGACAAATGCAAGGGGGAAAAGGTGGAGCAATGGGCTTTGGCAGATCAAAAGCAAAAATGATGAATGAATTAAAAGGAAAAGTAACTTTTAATGATGTAGCTGGAGTTGAAGAAGCAAAAGAAGAAGTGGAGGAAGTTGTAGAATTTTTAAAGGATCCTAAAAAATTTAGTAGACTTGGAGGAAAAATTCCAAGAGGATGTTTATTGGTAGGTCCTCCAGGCACAGGAAAAACTTTATTAGCTAGAGCTATAGCTGGAGAAGCTAGAGTTCCTTTTTTCACAATATCAGGATCAGATTTTGTTGAAATGTTCGTAGGCGTTGGAGCTTCAAGAGTAAGAGATATGTTTGAGCAAGGAAAAAAACATTCTCCATGTATAATATTTATTGATGAGATTGATGCGGTAGGAAGAAGTAGAGGCGCTGGTCTTGGTGGAGGAAACGATGAAAGAGAACAAACACTTAATCAGTTATTAGTTGAAATGGATGGTTTTGATACCAATGAAGGAGTAATCATTATAGCTGCAACTAATAGACCTGATGTTTTAGACCCTGCACTTTTAAGACCAGGGAGATTTGACAGACAAGTTGTTGTTTCAAATCCAGATATTCTTGGTAGAGAAAAAATTCTTAAGGTACATGCTAAGAAGATTTCAATGGCTCCTGATGTAAATTTAAGAACTGTTGCTAGAGGTACACCAGGTTTTTCAGGTGCTGATTTAGCAAATTTAGTTAATGAGTCAGCTTTATTAGCAGCAAGAAAAAATAAAAGAATTGTTACCAATCAAGAATTTGAGGAAGCCAAAGATAAGGTTATGATGGGTGCTGAAAGAAGATCAATGGTTATGACAGAAGAAGAGAAAAAATTAACAGCATATCATGAAGGAGGACATGCTCTGGTTTCATTCAATATGCCAAGCTATGACCCTATTCATAAAGCTACAATTATACCAAGAGGAAGAGCACTTGGTATGGTGATGAATTTGCCCGAAAGAGATAAACATGGGCACTCTATTAAATATCTCAAAGCTAGATTAGCAGTTTGTTTTGGAGGAAGAGTTGCCGAAGAACTTATATTTGGTAAAGACAATATATCGACTGGCGCAGGAGGCGGAAGTGGTTCAGATATAAATCAAGCAACTCAACTTGCCAGAGCAATGGTTACAAAATATGGTATGAGCGAGGAATTAGGACCTATAGAATATGGTGAAAATCAAGAAGAGGTATTTCTAGGAAGATCAGTAACTCAAACACAAAGTGTTTCCGAAGCAGTTGCGCAAAAGATAGACAAAGAAATAAGAAAGTTAGTTGATGAAGGTTACAATCAAGCAAAACAAATCTTATCAAGTAAAATTGATGATTTGCATAAGATAGCCAAAGCTTTGCTGACTTATGAAACTTTAACAGGTGAGGAAATTGAAAATATAATTAATAAAAACAAATATCCAGCAGATAAAGAAGATTTGAAGGTAGAAGAAGATAAAGACTCCTCAGCTCTTGGCTCGATAGGATTAAAACCGAAAATAGTTCATTAGTTAAATATGATAAAATATTACACAAGAGCGTGTAATTTTTATTATGGTTCAATATCAAAAGAAAAAATTAAGAAAAAATTATCACTACCATTAAATGGAAATGATTCAATATCATTTGATAATATAGAAATTATTACTAGAAAATTTAAAAAAAAAATTCATATTAAAGAAATATCAAATCAAAAAATTAATATTAAAAATAAAATTAAAAAAGATATCAAATTAATTATTAGTAAAAAAAAATTTAAGGGACTAAATTTTTTAAATTTTCCTCTTCTAATGGGGGTAATTAATTTAACTCCTGATAGTTTTTCAGATGGAGGAAAATACAATAAGAAAAGTTCTACATTTAAACATATAAATTATTTAATAAAAAAAGGATGTTCAATTATAGATATAGGCGGAGAATCAACAAGACCAGGAGCAAAGGATATTAGCACACTAGTAGAATGGAAAAGAATTAAAAAAACTTTAGAAAAAACTAAAAAATTAAATAAATTTATATCTTTAGATACAAGAAAAAGCTGGATTATGGAAAAAGGAATAAAGAACAAAGTAAATTTAATAAATGATGTTTCTGGACTAGAATATGATCCCAAAACTAAAAATGTTTTAAAAAAATATAAAACTTCTTTTGTTGTCCACCACATGCAAGGAAATCCAAAAAATATGCAAAAAAATCCAAAGTATAAAAATATTCTTTTGGATATTTATGATTTTTTTGAAAAAAAAATAGAAAAAATCAGATCTTTAGGAATTAAACATAATAATATTATTTTAGATCCTGGAATTGGATTTGGTAAAAACTTGAAACATAATATGACCTTAATTAATAATATTTCTATTTTTCACTCTCTTGGATTTCCTGTAATGTTAGGAATTTCTAGAAAAAGATTTATTAGAGATTTATCTGGAAAAAATGATAGCAAAGAAAGGTTGGGTGGCACGATATCATCTAGTTTATATGCAATGACACAAGGTGTTCAAGTATTAAGGATTCATGATGTTAATGAAGTGAATCAAAGTATAAAAGTATTTAAATCATTAATTTTTAAATAATGTCAAAAAAATATTTTGGTACAGATGGAATTAGAGGCAAGGTTAACAAAGGCAATATTAACGGAGAAATGTTTTTTAAGTTTGGTTTGGCCGCAGGAACATATTTTAAAAATCTAAAAAAAAATAAACAAATAGCAATTATCGCTAAAGATACAAGACTATCTGGTTATACTCTTGAGCCTGCTCTGGTATCTGGTTTAGCTTCCGCAGGAATGCACGTATATACATTAGGTCCTTTGCCAACCAATGGTCTTGCAATGTTAACAAAAAAAATGAAAGCAAATATGGGTATTATGATTACTGCGTCTCATAATCCATATTTTGACAACGGTTTGAAGTTGTTTGGACCAGATGGTTTAAAATTATCCGACAAAATCGAAAAAAAAATTGAAAAATTAATAGATTCAAAAATTACAAACAATTTATCCAAGCCAAACATTCTTGGAAGAGTTAGAAGACTTGAGGATGCTAACGATAGATATATAGAAATTTTAAAATCTAATTTTCCACTGAATTTTAGGCTAAATAAAATAAAGATCGCAATAGATTGTGCAAATGGTGCGGGATATAAATCTGGACCAAAACTTTTAAAATCTTTAGGAGCAAAAGTTTATAATACCGGTACATCTCCCAATGGTTTGAACATCAATCAAAACTGTGGATCTACATTTCCACAAAAAATTAAGTCTCTAGTAAAAAAACATAGAGCAAACCTTGGAATTTCATTAGATGGTGATGCAGATAGAATTATTTTATGCGATGAAAAAGGAAAAATAGTGGATGGAGATCAAATTTTAGCAATGCTTGCCAAAAGATGGAAAAGAAAAAAAATTCTTAGAGGTGGTGTAATTGGAACTTTAATGTCTAATTATGGTTTGCAAAATTATTTCAAAGAACAAAAAATAAAATTTTTAAGATCAAATGTTGGAGATAGATATGTAAAAGAAAAAATGCAAAAAAATAGATTTAATTTAGGGGGAGAACAATCTGGGCATATTATATTAGGAAAATTCGCAACAACAGGAGATGGGCTTCTAGTAGCTTTAGAGGTTTTATTTTCAATGAGAAAAGGGAAAAAAGCTAGTGAACTGCTAAATATTTTTAAACCTATGCCACAAATTTTAGAAAATATTCTTGTCAGAGATAAAAATATAATAAATAAATTAGAATGTAAAAAAGCAATTAGTAAAGCCAATAAATTAATGGGAAGAAATGGAAGACTTCTAGTTAGAAAATCTGGCACAGAGCCAAAGATTAGAATTATGGGAGAGTCATACAATAGAAATTTGATTATAAAATGTATAAAAATAATTAAACAATCAATAAAATATTGAAACCTAAGACTAAAATTTTGATAATCGCAGGATCTGACTCTTCAGGAGGAGCGGGTATTCAAGCTGATATCAAAACTGTTACAGCGCTTGGTTCATATGCCATGACGGCAATTACTGCAGTAACTTCGCAAAATACCACTGGTGTAAAATCAATAGAATCTATATCTCCAATAGAAATTTCAAAGCAAATAGAATTTACATCAAAAGATATTAAACCTGATGCTATTAAAATCGGAATGCTTCATTCAACAAAGGTTATTAATGCCGTATTAAAATCTTTAAATAAAATAAAAGTAAAAAAAATAATTTTAGATCCTGTTATGGTTGCTAAAGGTGGAACTAAATTAATTGATAACCATTCAATTAGAATTTTAAAATCAAAACTAATAAAAAAAGCTACTTTAATAACACCAAATATCCCTGAGGCAGAAATTTTAACAAAAGTAAAAATTTCTTCATTAGATGATATGATTAGAGCTGCAAGAATTTTAATAAGCCTAGGATCAAAAAATGTACTGATTAAAGGCGGACACCTTAAATCTAGAATTATGCAAGATATTTTTTTAAATAAAAATGAAATATCAACTTTTAAAAATAAAAAAATTCATACAAAAAATACGCATGGAACTGGATGTACATTATCAAGCGCTATAGCAACATATTATTCATGTGGAAAAACATTAAAGAAATCTTGTGAAATGGCGATTAAGTATGTTAACCATTCAATTGGAACAGGACCAGGATATGGCAAAGGTCATGGACCGATAAATCATTTAAGTACAATAAATATAAATAAAAAGTTTAAATGAAAAATGTTGCAGTTGTTGGGTCTCAGTGGGGAGATGAGGGTAAAGGAAAAATTGTTGACTGGCTTTCTAGCGAAGCAGATGTTGTCGTAAGATTCCAAGGAGGACATAATGCTGGACACACCCTAGTTATTGACAACGTAACATATAAGCTAAGATTATTACCTTCAGGAATCGTAAGAAAAGATAAAGTTTCAATTATCGGAAACGGTGTGGTTGTTGATCCATGGGCTTTATTAGATGAAATTGAAGAAATTAAATCTAAAGGTGTTGAAATAAATGAAAAAAACTTAATTCTTTCAGAGGCTGCAAATTTAATTTTACCATTTCATAGAGAAATGGACGAAATTAGAGAAGATGCTGCTGGAAAAGCTAAAATAGGAACAACAAGAAGAGGGATTGGACCCGCATATGAAGATAAAGTTGGAAGACGGTCAATAAGAGTTATGGATTTAGGTTCTAAGAAAAATCTAGAACATAGATTAGAATTAGTTTTAATGCATCATAACGCAATAAGAAAAGGACTAGGAAAAGAAATTTATAAAAAAGATAAACTGATGCAAGATTTATTAAAGATAGCACCAGATATATTAAAATACTCTCAGCCTGTGTGGAAAAAAATAGATGAATTTAAATCAGAAGGAAAAAAAATATTATTTGAAGGTGCGCAAGGCATTTTGCTTGATGTAGATCATGGAACATATCCATTTGTTACATCTTCAAATACAGTCGCTTCGGCTGCAGCAACTGGTTCAGGCTGTGGTCCTAATTCAATAAATTATGTATTAGGAATAACAAAAGCTTATACTACTAGAGTTGGAGAAGGTCCTTTTCCAACAGAGCTTAAAAATGAGATAGGTGAAAAATTAGGAACTATTGGTAAAGAATTCGGAACAGTTACAAGTAGAAAGAGAAGATGTGGATGGTTTGATGGAGTTTTGGTTAGACAAACAATTAAAATTTCTGGAATAAATGGAATAGCATTAACTAAACTAGATGTTTTAGATCAATTAGATGAAATTAAGATGTGCACTGCATATGAAGTCGATGGAAAAAAATTTGACTATTTACCTGCAGCTGTAGAAGATCAATTAAAAGCAAAACCTATTTATCAAAATTTTAAAGGCTGGAATTGCTCAACCAAAGGTATAAAAAAATTTGACGATCTTCCTAACAATGCAAAAATTTATATTAAAGAATTAGAAAAATTTATACAAACAGAAGTTGCCAGTATTTCTACAAGTCCAGAAAGAAATGATACTATATTAATAGTTGATCCTTTTAGAGACTAATTCGCTGGCAGAAGATTTTTTGATTTTGCAGAGTTGAGCATATGCTTTTGAAGTTTCTCAAAAGCTTTATTTTCTATTTGTCTTATTCTTTCTCTACTTATTTTAAATTTTTTACTTAACTTTTCTAACGTTGCAGGTTCATCAGTTAATCGTCTTGAATATAAAATTTCTTTTTCTCTATCATTTAAAATTTTTATAGAATCTTTTAAAAGATCTTTCCTGCTATCCATTTCCTCTTTTTGAGCAAATTTTAATTCTTGATCCATTTCTTTATCAACTATCCAATCTTGCCATTGGTCACCATCTTCACCAATCGGAGCGTTTAATGAATGCTCTTTTCCAGATAATCTTCTATTCATTGAAATAACTTCTTCTTTTTTAACATCTAATTTATTTGCTATTTCAGTTACATGTTCATTTTTCAAGTCGCCTTCATTTCTTGGAGCGATTTGGTTTTTTAATTTTTTTAAATTAAAGAATAATTTTTTTTGAGCTGTTGTTGTGCCGATTTTTACTAAACTCCATGATCTTAAAATATATTCTTGAATAGATGCTTTAATCCACCACATTGCATATGTTGCTAGTCTAAATCCTTTTTCAGGTTCAAATTTTTTTACTGCTTGCATTAGTCCGACATTGCCTTCAGATATCATTTCATTAATTGGTAAACCATATCCTTTGTATCCCATTGCAATTTTAGCCACTAGTCTTAGATGACTGGTAACCAGTTTTTCAGCTGACTTTAAACTTCCAGTTTGTCTCCAATTTTTGGCTAACATATATTCTTCCTCAGCATCTAGCATGGGAAATTTTTTTATCTGCGCCAAATATGCAGAAAGACCACCTTCACCTGAAAGTATAGGCAGATTATAGTTTTTTGTAATGCTCATTTTTGTTATTTATTTAATTAAGAAATTAAATTTTACAATGATTTTATTACCTTAATTTTCTTAACATTTTTAAAATTTTTTCAAGTTCTTGTGGTAAAATAGAGGCAAACTCTAGTTCCTTTCCAGTTCTAGGGTGTGTAAAACCTAAAACTTTGGCATGTAAAAATTGTCTATCTAAATTTAAAATCATTTTTTCTAAATCTATATTGATATCTTTCATTTTTTTAAATTTTTTTTTATACTTTTTATCTCCAAGTATATTATTTCCTTTATAACTCATATGAACTCTTATTTGATGTGTTCTTCCAGTTTCAAGTTTACATTCTATAAAACTAAAAGTAGGAATTTTTTCATTTTCAAAAACTTCTAATGTTTTATAATTTGTAATTGCTTTTTTTCCTTTAGTTAGACCAACCTCCATAAGTTGTCTATTTTTTGTGCTTCTAGTTATAAATGTTTCAATTTTACCAATTTGAGGTCTTAATTTACCCCAAACAAGAGTTTGATAGAGTCTTTTTATTGAGTGCTCACTAAACTGTTTTGATAATTTTTCATGGCTAACATTATTTTTTGCTATAACAACTAAACCCGATGTATCTTTATCTATTCTATGAACAATTCCTGGTCTTAGCTCATCCCCAATATTAGATAAATTTTTACTATCATAATGCACAAGAGCATTAACTAAAGTTTTATCGTAGTCACCTGCTCCAGGATGCATAGATATACCAGCGGGTTTATTAACAACTAATAAATCTTTATCTTCATATGCAATTTCTAATTTAAAGTTAAATGGTTTTAAAGATGCTTTCTTTGGTTTTGGTATTTCGAGATTAATATAATCGTTAGTACTAACTTTTTTAGATGGATCAGAAATAGTATTTTTATTAATTTTTAATTTTTTATTTAAGATTAAATTTTTTACTCTAGTTCTGCTAAGATCTTTTTCTTTATTTGATATAAATTGATCAACTCTTTGACCATTTTCATTATCTTTGACAATTAAATTAATGATATTTTTCATAAATTATAATATTAATACTATATGCGCTTGTAGCTCAACTGGATAGAGCGCCTGACTTCGGATCAGGAGGTTCTGGGTTCGACTCCTAGCAGGCGCACCATTTTATTCTCCAATATTAATTAAAGTACCTTTTTTACGGGCTTTGCTGAAAGAGTAATAAAATAAACAAACTGAAATAAACAAATATAATCCATTTAAATAAAAGGCTTTATAAATATTTTCTACATTTACTGTTCCATCAATTAAAATATTTCTTGCTTCTTCGAATATATAAACAAGCGGAAGTAAATAGGCAATTGTTTGAAACATTTCAGGTAATATTTCTACAGGATAATAAATACAACCAAATGGCGCTAATAAAAACATTGTTGACCAAGCAATATTTTCAAATGATGGTCCAAATCTTAATAATCCAGACGATACAAGTATACCTAAAGTTATTCCAAAAATATAAAGACTTAAGAATAGTAAGAATAAACTTAAACCTAGATCTAATAAAGAAATTCCAAATAGAGGGGAGGTTAATAAAATTGCTGGAACTAAACCGATAAGTGCTCTTATTAAAGCAGTCAATATTAATGAAATTAAAATTTCACTCTTTTTAATTGGAGCAATAAATAAATTTGTAAAATTTCTACTCCATATTTCCTCTAAAAATAACATATTAAAACCAATGCTGGTTCTGAATAAAAAATCATAAAGTATTGCGCATGTTAGTATAACTCCAACTGCATTATTGTAGTACGAGCTATAAGTAGAAAAGAAGTTTGAGATAAATCCCCACAAGGTTATTTGTATAGTTGGCCAATAAATCAAATCTAGTATTCTAGGAAAAGATCTTGTTATTAAAAAAAAATGTCTTAAAAACAGTCCATACATTCTACCCAAATTCATTTAATTCCTTGCAAGTTTTAAAAAAACTTCCTCTAAATTTTTTCTTCCATGTTTTTTAATTAAATCACTTGGTTTGCCTTGATCTATAATTAAACCATTTTTCATCATCATTATTGAGGAACATAATCTAGTGACCTCATCCATATTATGAGAAGCTAATAAAATTGATACTTTTCTTTCTTTTTTATAATTTTCTAAAAATGTTCTAACAAAATCACCTATCTCAGGATCTAAAGATGCTGTAGGTTCATCAAGTAACAAGACATTAGGATCATTAATTATTGCTTTTGCTAAACTTATTCTATTTTTTTGACCAGATGACAACTCTCCAGTAACTCTATTAAGCAAATTTTCCAATCTTAATTCACTAACCAGATAATCTATCTTTTCATTCAAGTTTTTTACTGAATAAAGTTTACCATATACAATTAAATTTTGTTTAACAGTTAATTTTTTTGGTAGTTCTATATATGGAGAAATAAAGTTAATTTTTTGCAAAATATTAATTAGATTTTTCTCTATTTTTAATCCATTAATTAATACTTCACCGCTGGTAGGTTTTAATAAACCTAAAATCATTCCAATAGTTGTAGTTTTTCCAGATCCATTTGGACCAAGCAAGCCAATAATCTCATTTTCTTTAATCTCAAAATTTATGTTTTTTACAGCTTCTTTTGTTCCATAAGTTTTTTTTAGATTAATAACTTCTATTGAATTTTTCATTATTTAGTTGATGCTCTTCTTAATCTGTCGTTAATTACTTCGCCAAACCCAATGTTTGGGATTTTTTCAACAACTATACTTTTATATTTTTTATTTTTAATTACTCTTAATATTTTATACAAATTTTTAGCTGCCTGTTTAAGATTTCTATTTTTACTTAAGTAATAATAATTTTTATAAGATTTTTTTCTTTTTTTAATTAGAATAAATGCCTCATTAGGTTTTGGATTTGTACTATTTAATTTTATAGGAATACCAGGAGAATAATGTAACTTTGATTGACCTGGTACAATAATTTTTTTTTTTACACTATCAAATGTAATATTTTTATTCAAAACTTTATTAATTTTTGATCTTTCCATTCCTCCAAGTCTTAATATTCTTGGTTTATTAACCAAACTTACTATTGTTGACTCTAGTCCAATTTTAGATCTACCTCCATCAAGTATAAATTTAATTTTATTTCCAAATTCCTCTTTTACATCTTCTTTGGAAACTGGACTTATTTTTGTTGAGATATTTGCGCTAGGTGCTGCTAGTGGATAATTTAATAATTTTAAAAGTTTTTTTGTAAGCAAATGACTTGGAAATCTTATAGCTAAAGTTTTTTGGTTACTTGTAACATTCTTTGAAATCTTGCTACTTTTTTTTAGCCTCAATACAAAAGTTAGAGGACCTGGACAAAATTTTTTATAAAGCTTAAAAAATACACTATTTGTAATACAATCATTATTTAGCATTTTAAGGTTATTATAATGAACAATTAAAGGATTTTTTTTGGTTCTTTTTTTTAATTTAAATATTTTTAAAGTGGCTTTATTAGAATAGGCATTTCCTGCAAGTCCATATACTGTCTCAGTGGGTATAGCGATACACTCACCTTTATCTAAATAATATTTAGATTTTTTAATATTTGAAAGATTGTTTTTCATGTATTAATACCAACTATTATATGAAAGATAAAAATTTACTAGATGATATTAAAAACAAATCTCTAAACGAGCTAACAGAACTAGCTAATAATATAATAGAAAAACTAGAAACTGAAAAAGATTTAGAGGCTTCTATAAATGATTATCAAGAATTAATAAAATTGAATAATTTGATTGAAAAAAAATTCCAAAATACGTCTAAAAAAATATCTGAAGAAACAAGAAGCAAAATTAATGTAATTTTGAAAAAAAATGAAAAAAAAACTTAATAAAATTGCAAAAGATACTAACACATTTCTTTCAAAATTCTTAATAAGTCAAAAAAAAACTGAATTAGTAAAACCCATGAGGTATGGGCTTCTACCAGGTGGTAAAAAAGTTAGATCTAAACTAATAGTTGATGTTGGTAAAATTTTTAATATTGAATATAAAAAGTTAATTTATATAAGTGCAGCTGTAGAGTGTATTCATGCATATTCATTAATCCATGATGACTTACCGTGCATGGATAACGACAATTTAAGAAGAGGAAAACTATCAACACATAAAAAATTTGGAGAGTCAACAGCTATCCTTGCTGGAAATTCACTTCTTACAATTGCTTTTGAGATTTTGAGTCACAAAAATTTTAATGTAAATGAAAAAATTAAAATAAATCTAATTAATTTAATATCAAAAACTTCTGGGCACTCAGGAATAGCAGGAGGACAATATTCAGATTTAAACTTTGAACATAAAAAAATACCTTTAAAAAAAATTATTGAAATGCAAATAAAAAAAACTGGTAAATTATTTAGTTTTTGTTGTATGGCGCCAGTAATTGTTTTAAATAAAAAAAAATATCTTAATAGTTTTGAAAAATTGGGATCAGATATTGGACTTCTATTCCAAATAGCTGACGATCTAATTGACTATAAAGGTAGTTCAAAAAAGGCAGGAAAAAAAACAAAAAAAGATATTAAAAAAGGAAAAGCGACCTTAATTAGTTTGCTAGGATACAAAAATACTATTAAATATAATGAAAAGATAAAAAATAATATCTATAAAAAAATAAATAAATTCGGAAAAAAGGCGAACGATTTAAAAGATACTGTGAATTTTATTTTAAATAGAACAAAATGAATAAGATATATAAATTTTTAGACGATATAAATTTCCCCTCAGACATTAGAAAACTTTCTGAATCAGATTTACGAACTTTAGCAGAAGAAGTGAGGACTGAGATGATAGATGCAGTATCTGTCACTGGTGGACATTTAGGTGCAGGTTTAGGTGTTGTGGAACTAACAGTGGCTTTGCATTATGTTTTTAATACACCAAATGATAAACTTATCTGGGACGTTGGTCACCAAACTTATCCACATAAAATATTAACTGGAAGAAAAGACAAAATTAGAACTTTAAGAAAAGGTAGCGGTCTGTCAGGTTTTACAAAAAGATCTGAAAGTGAGTATGATCCTTTTGGTGCTGCGCATAGCTCAACCTCAATCTCTTCTGCTCTAGGAATGGCTGTTGCAAATAAACTTTCAAATAAATCTAATGAAGTCGTTGCAGTAATTGGAGATGGAGCAATGAGTGCAGGCATGGCTTATGAGGCAATGAATAATGCTGGAACAAGCAAAACAAAGATGATTGTAATTTTAAATGACAACGATATGTCGATTGCTAAACCAGTTGGAGCACTTAGATCTTATTTAGCAAAACTCTTTTCTGGAAAGATTTATTTTAGCTTTAGAGAAACATTGAAATTAATTATTTCCTCGTTCTCAAAAAGATTCAGTAAAAAAGCTGGTAAAGCAGAGGATTTTTTAAGATCTGCAGTAACTGGAGGCACATTATTTAATTCATTAGGATTTTATTACATAGGTCCTATAGATGGACACGATATGGATTCTTTAATTTCTGTTTTAAAAAATGCAAAACAAATTAATTTTGATGGTCCAATCTTAATACATATTAAGACAGAGAAAGGAAAAGGATATGAATTTGCCGAGAAATCAGATGATAAATATCATGGTGTAGCTAAATTTAATATAAACACTGGAGTTCAAGAAAAATCACAATCTGTTAATCCATCGTATACAAAAGTTTTTGCAAATACTCTTATTAAGCATGCTGAAAAGGATAGCAAGATTGTTGGAATAACTGCTGCAATGCCTTCAGGAACTGGAATGGATATTTTCGCAAAAAAATTTCCATCAAGAATGTTTGATGTTGGTATAGCAGAACAACACGCCGTAACTTTTGCAGCCGGTTTAGCTACCGAAGGCTATAAACCTTATGCTGCAATTTATTCTACTTTTTTACAAAGAGCTTATGATCAAGTAGTACACGATGTAGCAATTCAGAGTCTGCCAGTAAGATTTGCAATTGATAGAGCAGGATTAGTTGGTGCTGATGGACCAACACACGCAGGATCTTTTGATATAACTTATCTTGCAACTTTGCCTAATTTTATAGTAATGGCTGCAAGTGATGAAGCAGAACTTGTAAGAATGATAAATACCTCAGTAGATATTAATGATAAACCTTCTGCTTTTAGATACCCAAGAGGAAATGGCATAGGAGTAGAATTGCCAAACATTAGTGAGAAGTTAGAAATTGGAAAAGGAAGAATTATTAAAGAAGGCAAACAAGTAGCAATTTTAAATTTTGGTGCAAGATTAAAAGAATGTTTGATTGCATGTGATAATTTAAAAAAGAAAGGAGTTAATTTAACTTTATTTGATGCTCGATTTGCAAAACCTTTGGATGAAAATATAATTTGGCAATTAGCAAGAGACCATGAGATAATCATCTCTATTGAAGAAGGTTCTATTGGTGGTTTTGGATCACATATTTCTCAATATTTGTTTGATAATAACTTAATCGATAATAATTTAAAATTTAGATCAATGATATTGCCTGATAGATTTATCGATCATGACAAACCAGAACTAATGTATAAATATGCTGGTTTAGATGCTGATAGTATTGAAACTAAAATTCTTGATACTTTAAACTCAAAGGTTGTTGTTAAAAAATCAAATTAACTTTTGCACTGCGCAGTATTCATTAGGTAGTGATCTAATAGTACGCAGTGCATCATTGCTTCTCCAATTGGAACAGCTCTGATGCCAACACACGGATCATGTCTCCCTCTAACAGAAATAGAAGTATTTTTTCCAAATTTATCAATTGTTTTTCTTGATGAAAGAATAGAAGAGGTTGGTTTAACAGCAAATGAAACAATTATATCTTGCCCAGAAGAAATGCCGCCAAGAATTCCTCCTGCATTATTTGATTGAAAATTAGTTTTTTTACCTTTTTGTATAATTTCATCAGAATTTTGTTCTCCATTAAGTTGAGCAGAGTTCATGCCAGATCCAATATTTACACCTTTAACTGCATTAATACTCATCATAGCTGCAGCTAAATCCATATCTAATTTAGAATAAATTGGAGCTCCCAGTCCAGTTGGAACACCTTTGGCTCTAACTTCGATAATTGCTCCACATGAAGAACCTGATTTTCTAATACCTAATAAATATTTTTCCCAAAGTTTTATAATTGATTTATCAGGACAGAAAAAAGGATTTTTATAAATAAATTTTTCATCCCATTTACTAGTATCGCAACCAAGAATTCCTAGCTGTGTTACAGCGCCAACAACTTTATATTTACTTCCTAATTTACTATGCAAGACTTTTTTTGCAATTGCACCAGCTGCAACTCTTGAAGCAGTTTCTCTAGCAGATTGTCTTCCACCACCTCTGTAATCTCTTATTCCATATTTTTTAAAATATGTATAGTCAGCATGACCAGGTCTAAATTTATTTTTTATTGTTTCATAATCTCTTGATCTTACATCTTTATTGTAAATTATCATTGAGATCGGAGTACCTGTCGTTTTTCCTTCAAACACACCCGATAAAATATTTACTTTATCATCCTCTTTTCTTTGAGTTGTAAACTTTGATTGACCCGGTTTTCTCCTGTTAAGTTCAATTTGCAAGTCTTTTTCAGTTATTTTTATATTTGGAGGACAGCCATCTACCACACATCCTATAGCAGGCCCGTGAGATTCACCCCAAGTAGTAAAACGAAATATCTTTCCAAAAGTATTAAATGACATTAAATATATTATATAAGTTATTTTGTTGAAATTATGAATCAAAAAAATTCATTAGGTATAGATTTATGCTTTAAGGATGTAGATAATCCAATTGATTTGTTTGCAGAATGGTTTAACGAAGCAAAAAAAACTGAAATTAACGATCCAAATGCTCTAGCTCTAGCAACAGTAGGAAAAAATGGGATTCCTTCTGTAAGAATGGTTTTGCTTAAAGATTTTAATGAAAAAGGATTTGTTTTTTTTACAAATTTAAATAGTCGAAAAAGTATTGAAATAAAATCGAACCAAAAAGCATCAATGTGTTTTCATTGGAAATCGTTATTAAGACAGGTGAGAATTACTGGAGAAATATCGAATGTTTCTGATTTAGATGCTGACAACTATTACAATAGTAGATCTTATGGAAGTAGAATAGGGGCGTGGGCATCTAATCAAAGCAGTATTTTAAAATCTAGAGATGAGTTGTTAAAATCAATTGAAGAATTTAAAAAAAAATATCCAAATGAGAAAAATATACCAAGACCTAAACATTGGTCAGGATGGAATTTAAATCCTTTCGAAATTGAATTTTGGCTTGATGGCAAAGATAGAATACATGAAAGACTGAGTTATAATAGAAAAGATAATAATAAGTGGGAAAAAAATCTCTTAAGTCCTTAATAAGATCTTTCTAAACTAAATGAAGTAAGATTTTTAAGAATGTCTTTCTCTTTAGACTCTTCAAAAATACTCAAAGAATTAGATGCAAGGTTAATAAAATATTCAGCTTTTGTATAACAACCTGAAATTATATTATAATTTTTAATCATTAGTAAAACTTTTTTAAATTCTTCTTCGTTTCTCTCATTTTTTTCAAATAATTTCTTGAGTTCAGCTTTTTCATTCGTATTAACTTTTTGATACAGAAGAATAATTGGTAATGTAACTTTTCCTTCATAAAAATCATTACCTATTTTTTTTCCAAAAAATTTAAGTTCTGAATTGTAATCTAAAGTATCATCAGCTATTTGAAAAGTAAGTCCGAGATTTTTTCCATAAAACTCTAACGCTTCTTTAATTTTACTTTCTTTATTTGCTAAAATAGAACCAACTTTTGTTGCTGCTGCAAAAAGTGAAGCTGTTTTTGCAGAAATTATTTTTAAGTAAGTTTCTTCAAGCATATCTATTTCACCTTTATGTTGAAGCTGTAATACTTCACCTTGTGAAATCTCTGCAGATGTAGATGATAGAAGTTTTAATATTTCTAAGTTTCCATCCTCAACCATCATTTCAAAGCATCTGCTTAACAAATAATCACCAACTAAAATTGATGATTGATTTCCCCAAATACTATTTAAGGTATTTTTGCCTCTTCTAATTTTACTATTATCGATGACATCATCATGCATAAGTGTAGCCGCATGAATTAATTCGACACATGCTGCTAAATTTATATCTCTACCACCTTTAGAGTATCCACAAATTTTTGCCGCTCCTAATGTGAGAAGTGCTCTAAGTCTTTTTCCACCAGTTCTTAAATGGTAGTTTGTCATTTCATCAACAAGACTTACATTGCTAGATAATTTTAGTTTAATTTTTTCTTCAACTAATACTAATTTTTCCTCAACTGAATTTTTGAGTTCTGAATATGAATTATTTATTCGATTTTTTAACTGAACAACTGTGCCCATTGAGATAAACTAGTATAATTAACACATTATAATACTTATCAATTGACGCACCTTAAACTTCAACTATAAGTAGACTTTATATTAAACCAAAAATTTTATAAGCATAAGAATGTTCTCTATTTTTAAAAAAAAAAAAATAATACCTCACATTAAACTAAGCGGCGTTATAGGTAATGTTGGAAAATTCAAACAAGGTATAGATTTTGCAGGACAAGAGGAAATAATTAAAAAGGCTTTTTCAATTAAAAAAGCACCTGCCGTAGCCATTTCTATTAATTCACCCGGAGGTTCTCCTGTTCAATCACATCTAATTCATGATTTTATTAGAGCGCAAGCAAAAAAAAATAAAAAAAAAGTAATAATTTTTGCCGAAGATGTAGCTGCATCTGGTGGATATTTAATTGCATGTGCGGGAGATGAGATTTATGCAAATCAAAGTTCCATAGTAGGATCAATAGGTGTGATTTATTCATCTTTTGGATTTAAAGATCTAATAAATAAAATAGGAGTTCAAAGAAGGGTTTATACTGCCGGTAAGAACAAAAGTACTCTTGATCCCTTCATGGATGAAAAAAAAGAAGATATTGAAAGATTAAAAACTATTCAGCTAGATCTCCATAAAGATTTTATTGATGTTGTCGAAAAAAGCAGATCTTCAAAATTAAAAAAAGATAGTGGAATAGAATTATTCTCAGGAGAATTTTGGTCAGGTAGAAAAGCAAAAGAATTAGGCTTAATAGATGGAATAGGAAATGCAGATCAAATTTTAAGAGAAAAATTTGGTGAAAAAATAATTATTAAAAAATTTGAGAAAGCAAAAGGCTGGCTTGCTAGAAAATTATCTTCAGAAAATCATACGGAACAAGCAATTAGTATTTTAGAAGAAAGATCTATCTGGCAAAGGTATGGTTTCTAAAAAAAAAAATAAAAAAATTAAATTTCAATCATTTCAAGATACAATCTTGAATTTACAAAAATATTGGAGCAAACATGGATGCGTAATTTTACAACCATATGATTTAGAGGTTGGAGCTGGAACATTTCACCCTGCTACAACGCTTAGATCTTTAGGAAGTAAACCATGGAAAACAGCCTATGTGCAACCTTCGAGAAGACCAACGGACGGAAGATATGGAGAAAATCCAAATAGACTTCAACATTACTATCAATTTCAAGTTTTAATTAAACCGTCACCAAAAAATATAAAAAAACTTTATTTAAACAGTCTTTCAACAATTGGCATTAAACATAAAGAACACGATATAAGATTTGTTGAGGATGATTGGGAAAGTCCAACATTAGGAGCTGCGGGCCTTGGATGGGAGGTTTGGTGCGATGGTATGGAAGTTACTCAATTTACTTATTTTCAGCAAATGGCCGGAATAGAATGCAATCCTATTTCTGTAGAATTGACATACGGATTAGAAAGACTTTGCATGTTTACTCAAGGAAAAAAAAATGTTTTTGATTTAGAATGGAATAACGATGGAGTTTTATATAGAGATGTATTTCATCAGTCAGAAAAAGAATTTTCAAGATATAATTTTGAATTAGCCAATACTGATAACTTATTTAAAATATTTGATATGATAGAGAAAGAATCTAAATCTTTGATAGAAAACAAGCTCTCTCTACCAGCTTATGACCAATGTTTAAAAGCTAGTCATATTTTTAATATATTAGATGCTAGGGGAGTAATAAGTGTTGCACAAAGAGCCGAGTTTATAGCAAGGATTAGAGATCTTGCAAAAGGCGTTGGTCAGATTTGGCTTGAAAGTCAAAAATAAAATGGCTGAATTTTTATTAGAATTATTTAGCGAAGAGATACCTGCCAAACTACAATCTGAAGCAAGAATAAATTTACTTTCAAGTTTTAAAAACTTTTTCGAAAAAGAAAATATAAATTATAAAGATGATGCTAAAGTTTTTTCTACGCCAAATAGATTAGTTTTGTGTTTTAAAAAAATTGAAAGAGAAATACATCAAAAATCTGTAGAGATAAGAGGTCCAAATACCAAGGCTCCAGATAACGCAATAGAGGGTTTTTTAAAATCAAATTTAATTCAAAAAAAAGATCTTTATAAAAAAATTACTGATAAAGGTGAATTTTTTTTTTATAAAAAACCATCAAAAAAAATAAAGTCAGAAGAAATTTTAAAATCCAACATTCCAAATATTTTAGAAAGTCTACCCTGGAAAAAATCAATGAAATGGGGAGAATATGGCCTTTATTGGGGAAGACCTTTAAAATCAATACTTGCAATTTTTGACAACAAACCTTTAAAGTTTGAATTTCATCATTTAGTAAGTTCAAATTTATCTTACGTAGATAAAGATTTTGAAGAAAAAACAAAAATATTTAAAAATATTAAATCATATTTTTCTTATTTTAAAAAATTAAATGTAATTATTCATAATGATATAAGAAAAAAATATATAAAAAAAAAATTAGCAGACCTATCAAATAAAAAAAACCTTCAAATAAATATTAATGAAAAACTATTAAATGAGGTAACTGATATTGTTGAAAAGCCAAAAGTAATTTTATGCTCATTTGATAAAAAATATCTTAGTATACCAAAAGAAATTATAATAATAACGATGCAGAATCATCAAAGATATTTTCCAACATTTGATAAAAAGGATAATTTAACAAATAATTTTTTTATTGTTGCAGATTCATCTGATCCAAAAAACTTTGTAAAAATTGGCAACGAAAGCGTAATTGATGCAAGATTAAGTGATGCAGAGTTTTTCTGGAATAAAAACAAATCACAGAACTTGGTAAAGCAAATATCTAAATTAAAAAATATAAGTTATTTTAAAGGTTTAGGAAGCTATTATAATAAAGTTCAAAGGATAAGAAAATTAAGCAGTCTTATTTCAGACGAATTATTAATTAGTAAAGAAAAAATAGAAATAGCATCTTCCATTTGTAAAGTAGATTTACTCTCAGATCTTGTGGCAGAATTTCCAGAACTACAAGGTATTATGGGAGGATATTTTGCTGAAGCGCAGGGTTTTGAAAAAGAAGTTTGTCTTGCTGTTAGTGAACATTATTTACCAACGGGATTAGATAGCAAAATTCCAAAAAAACCTTATAGCATTGCTTTATCACTGAGTGACAAACTAGACTCTCTTGTAGGTTTTTTTGGCCTAGGTCTAAAACCTTCAAGTTCCAAAGATCCTTATGCACTAAGAAGATCAGCAATCGGTTTATTAAAGATGATTTTAGAAAACAATAAAGAATTAAAATTAAAAGATTTAATTAATTATAATTGTCAATTATATAGCGAACAAAATATTAATTTTAATTCAAAAACCATTCAAAAAGATCTTTCAGAATTTTTCCATGATAGGTACAAAAATTTTATGAAAGAAAAAGAAATTAGAAATGATATTATTGAAAGTATTACTTTAGATTATAATATTGACAGTATTTTGAAAATTTATAAAAAAACTATAACTTTAAATAAATTAATTTCAAAAGAAATTGGAAAGGATTTGATGTTTAGTTATAAAAGAGCATCAAATATTATTGTTAATGAATTAAAAAATAATAAAATAGAACTAACTGGATCTGCAGATCCAGGACTGTTTAAAAATGAGTTTGAAATAATACTTTATAAAAAAATTCACGAAATAAGAAAAGATTTTACAAACATCAGCAAAGATAACGATTATGAAAATATATTAAAAACATTGTCATTAGCGAAAAAAGAAGTAAATGAGTTTTTTGATAATGTAATAGTAAATGATCAAGATGATTTAATAAAGAAAAATAGGCTAGAACTTTTACAAATGTTATGTAAAACCTTCGATAATTATTTAAATTTTTCTAAAGTAGAAAGTTTATAGTGAAAAAGTTAGTTTTTAATTTTAAATCAAAAGATACAAAAAAAATAAAATTCCCAAAAAATATATTAGGTGGCAAAGGAGCAAATCTTGCTGAAATGGGAAGACTTGGCTACCCTGTTCCTTCAGGATTTACTATTTCTACTGAAGTGTGCGATTTATTTTATAAAAATAATAAAAAAATTGATCCAAAAATATTAAAAAATATAAAATCTGAAATAAAAAATATTGAAAAAGATTCGGGTAAAAAATTTGGAGATTTAAAAAATCCCTTACTGGTTTCGGTGAGATCAGGAGCTAGAATATCAATGCCTGGAATGATGGATACGATATTAAACTTAGGACTAAATGATAAAACTGTTCTAGCACTTGCTAAAAAAACTTCAAATCCAAGATTTGCTAAAGATAGTTACAGAAGATTCATCCAAATGTATGCAAATGTTGTTTTAGGAGTTGAAAACTATAATTTCGAAGAGCTTATTGAAAATTATAAACTAACAAAAGGGGTTTTATTAGATACTGATCTAGATGAAAATGATTGGGATGGCTTAATCAAAGATTTTAAGAATGTTGTTAAAGAAAAAACAAAAAAAGAATTTCCCCAAGATGTTAATGAGCAATTAATAGGAGCAATAAAAGCGGTATTTTTATCTTGGCAAAGTAATAGAGCAAAAGTGTATAGAAAACTTAATCAAATACCGTCTGATTGGGGTACGGCAGTTAATGTTCAGTTAATGGTATTTGGAAATATGGGTGAAGATTGTGCGACTGGAGTAATTTTTACAAGAAATCCATCTACAGGTAAAAATGAAATTTATGGAGAATATTTAATTAATGCACAAGGTGAAGACGTTGTTGCAGGCACGAGAACTCCACAATACATAACAAAAAAAGCTAGAATTGAAGCTGGGATTAAAGAAATCTCAATGCAAGAGTCAATGCCAATTGTTTTTAAACAATTATATAAAATTTTAAAGAATTTAGAAAAACATTATAAAGATATGCAGGATGTTGAGTTTACAGTTGAAAAAAATCAACTTTGGATATTACAAACAAGATCTGGAAAAAGAACAGCCAAATCAGCTGTCAAGATTGCAGTTGATATGGTTAAAGAAAAATTAATTTCAAAAAAAATTGCTATCAAGAGAATAGACCCTCATTCACTAGATACACTTTTGCACCCTACATTAGATGAAAAAAGTAAAACAAATGTTATTGCAAAAGGCTTGCCAGCTTCTCCTGGCGCAGCAAGTGGAAAAGTTGTTTTTTCATCTGACGAGGCGGAAAGACTTAATGAAATGATGCAAGACACAATTTTAGTAAGAGTAGAAACTTCACCAGAGGATATACACGGAATGCACGCAGCAAAAGGTATACTTACTTCAAGAGGCGGAATGACAAGCCATGCAGCAGTAGTTGCAAGAGGAATGGGAAGACCATGTGTTTCAGGCTCAAGTGAGATTGATATTGATTATGATAAAAAAATTTTTAAAACTAAATCTATAGAGGTAAAAGAAGGTGACTTAATTACAATAGATGGATCTACAGGAAGAATTATTCAAGGAGAAGTTCCAAAAATAAAACCTGAAATTTCAGGAGATTTTTCAAAATTAATGAGCTGGGCAGATAGTTTTAGAAAGTTAAAAGTAAGAACAAATTCTGAAACTTCATTAGACACAAAAACTGCAAGAGATTTTGGAGCTGAAGGAATAGGACTATGTAGAACAGAGCACATGTTTTTTGATGAAGAAAGAATTCTTTCTGTAAGAGAAATGATACTTTCAAAGACCACAGAAGATAGAAACAAAGCATTGGATAAACTTTTACCCCATCAAAAGAATGACTTTATTGAAATATTTAAAATTATGAGCGGTCTACCTGTTACAGTCAGATTGTTAGATCCTCCATTACATGAATTTCTTCCAAAAAATGAAAAAGAAATCAATGAAGTAGCAAATAAATTAAAATTACCTATTAAGGAAGTTCAATCTAGAATCAGCGAGCTTCATGAGCAAAATCCAATGTTGGGACACAGGGGGTGTAGATTGGGTATTTCTTTTCCAGAAATTTATGAAATGCAATGTAGAGCAATATTTGAAGCTCTGACAGATTTAAAATTGAAAAAAATTAAATCAGCATTTCCAGAGATAATGATACCTTTAGTTTCAACCGAAGCTGAAATAAAAATTATGAAAGATCTTGTAATAAGAACAGCAAAAAAAGTTCAAGATAAAAATAAAATGAAAATTAAATTTTTGGTTGGAACCATGATTGAATTACCTAGAGCAGCAATAAAAGCTAAGGATATAGCAAAACACGCAGAATTTTTTAGTTTTGGTACAAATGATTTAACACAAACTGCATTTGGCATTAGTAGAGATGATAGCGGCAAGTTTTTAAATGACTATATTGAAAACAAAATTTTTGACATTGATCCCTTTATTTCAATAGATGAAGGAGTAGGTGATTTAATCAAAATTGCTTCTGAAAGAGGAAGAAAACAAAATAAAAATATAAAACTAGGTATATGCGGAGAACATGGAGGGGATCCAAAAAGTATATATTTTTGTTCAAGTGCTGGACTGGATTACGTTTCTTGTTCACCATATAGAGTGCCAGTAGCAAGACTTGCCGCCGCACAAGCTCAATTAAAAAAATAATTTTTTTTAAATTTCTATTTTTAAATCTAGAGCTGGGGCACTATGAGTTATTGATCCAACAGAAATTCTATCTACTCCAGTTTTAGAAACATTTTTTACTTTATTTAAACTAATATTGCCTGATGCTTCTGTTTCATAATATTTTTTTGCAATTCTGACTCCTACTCTGAGTGATTTAATATCCATATTATCAAATAATACTCTATCAAATTTTAAACCAATTATTTTTCTTAACTGGTTTAGATTATCAATCTCTACAGTAATTTTTTTATCTTTTTTAGATTTAATTGCTTGTTTAATTATTTCTCTAATATTTTTATTAGCAGCTATATGATTATCTTTAATTAAAAACTCATCGCTTAAATTAAATCTATGGTTTTCTCCTCCACCAAGTTTAACTGCATATTTTTGAATAACCCTTAAATTTGGAATAGTTTTTCTAGTACAGCAGATTTTTGATTTTTTACTAACTTTTTTCACAAAACTATTCGTTTTTGTGGCAATGCCAGAGATATGAGATAAAAAATTTAAAGCAACTCTTTCACCAATTAATATATTTTTTATATTACCTTCAATAATTGCTATTAAACTTCCCTTTTTTATTTGAGACCCTTCTTTTTTTTTAATTTTAACTTTAATTTTTTTATCAATTAATCTAAAAGTCTGTTTCGCAAATTCTAATCCACCTATTATTCCTGCCTGATTTGATAACAATTTAGCTTTAATTTTAGTATTATTTTTTAATAGATTAGAAGTAATATCTCCCGTAGGATACAAGTCTTCATTTAGTGCTAGCTTGCAAACATTATTAATGAAATTTTTGCTTAATTTTATTTTTGGCACAGATTTTATCTGCCTATCTCTGCCATTCTTTCTACAGACTTCCTTGCTTTTTCTATAGTTTCTTTATCCATTATTAATTCATTAGTTTCATTTTCCAAACAATCTAATATCTTGGGTAATGTTATTTTTTTCATATGAGGACATAAATTGCATGGGCGAATAAATTTAACATTTGGATTATCAATTTGAACATTGTCACTCATTGAGCATTCAGTAACCATCATTACTTTTTCAGGCTGATTATCTTTAACATATTTTATCATTCCACTTGTTGATCCTGCAAAATCACTGGCCTTTATAACATCAGGTGGGCATTCTGGATGAGCTATGATTTTAATGCCTGGGTTATTTTTTCTGATTTCATTTATTTCTTCATCATTAAATTGTTCGTGAACTTCACATGTACCTTTCCAGGAAATGATTTCAACGTCAGTTTGAGAAGCAACATATTTAGCTAAAAAATCATCAGGTAAGAAAATAACTTTTTTTACTCCTAGCGACTCTACAATTTTTACAGCATTAGCAGAAGTACAACACACGTCAGTTTCTGCTTTTACTTCCGCAGATGTATTAACATACGAAACTACTGGAACCCCAGGGTATTTTTTTTTTAAATTTCTTACAT
>CACJRJ010000006.1 GCA_902595725.1 uncultured Pelagibacteraceae bacterium | reverse complement strand
GGTATTGTTACACTTGCTTGTTCTTTTTTCTCATTAGATAAAAAATTTACTTCTATATTAATTTTTTCTATATTTTTTTCTTTAATAGAATTTTTTAGAAGTTCTATCTTTGGTGGTTTTCCTTGGAACTTAATCGCCTATTCGTGGACAGATTATCTAAATATTTTACAAGTTCTACCATTTATTGGGACATATACATTTAATTTATTAAGTTTAACTATTTTTTTAATCCCAACTATCATTTTATTTAATTACACCAAAAAAACAAAATTATCATTTTTAATTTTAACAACAGTATTGCTAATGGCGAATTTTTTCTATGGTTCAATAATTCTTAAAAATAATGAAAAAATAAATACAAGAAATTTAAATTTTATAATTAAAATTATTTCACCAAAAATTGAGATTAAAAGATTTTTTGAGGATGAAAATCCTGAAAAGATTATTTCAGAACTAGTTCAATTGAGTGAACCAAATGATGTTGAAAAAACTATTTTTATTTTTCCAGAAGGAGCTCTTACAAGTGTTTATCTAGAAGATTTAAGAAATTATAGTTATATATTTTCAGAAAATTATTCAGACCAACATAAAATTATTATGGGCATAAACAGCACTGAGGGTAAAAAAGTGTTCAATTCTATGGTAGTTTTAGATTCAAGTTTAAATATTTTAGCAAAATATAATAAAAATAAACTTGTTCCTTTTGGTGAATTCTTACCATTTGAAAATTTTTTTAGAAAATTTGGTTTAAAAAAAATTACTCAAGGGTATAGCTCTTTTTCAAGTGATGTTGAAAGGAAAATAATTAATATAAATAATATAAATTTTGTTCCATTAATTTGTTACGAAATAATTTATTCAGGAAAAATTAATAAAACAAATAGTGATTTTGATTTAATATTAAATATTTCAGAAGATGGTTGGTTTGGTAATTCTGTTGGTCCATACCAACATTTTTCACACTCAATATTCAGGTCAATAGAGGAAGGAAAGAATTTAATTCGTTCAGCCAATAATGGTATTTCAGCATTTATTAACCCTAAAGGACAAATAATAAAGCAGATTAAATCAACTGAGAGGGGAGTTATTGAGATAAAAAGTTTTGATCAAACAAAAAAAACTCTTTTTAGTTCTTTTGGTAACAAGATCTTCTTTTATTTTTTATTAATTTATATTAGTTTGTTTTTTTTTTTAAAAAAGAAAGGGAGTTAAGATGAAAAAAAATTATCTATTTACTAGTGAGTCAGTTTCAGAAGGTCACCCAGATAAAGTTTGTGATAGAATATCAGATATGGTCGTAGATAGTTATTTAGGAGCAGAACCTCAGTCAAGAGTAGCATGCGAAACGCTAACAACCACAAATAAAGTTGTTTTAGCTGGCGAGGTTAGAGGACCAGAAATTAAAAAAGATGATTTAATTCAGAAAGTTAGAGGATGTATAAAGGATATTGGTTATGACCAAGATGGTTTTAGTTGGAAAGATACAACAAAGATTGAAACTCATTTACACGCTCAATCAGCAGATATAGCCATGGGTGTAGACTCATCTGGAAATAAAGATGAAGGTGCTGGTGACCAAGGAATTATGTTTGGATATGCTTGTAATGAAACTGATGTTTTAATGCCAGCTCCAATTCATTACTCACATAGAATTTTAAGATTAATGGCTGAAGATAGAAAATCTGGAAAACTAAAGGGAATAGAGCCAGATTCAAAAAGTCAAATTACAATTGAATATAAAGATGGTGTACCTAATGCTGTAAAATCAGTGGTGATCTCTACACAACATTCCAAAGATGTTGACTTAGCAAAAGTTAAAGAACTTTGTATGCCATACATTGAGAGATCTATTCCAAAAAATTTATTAGGAAATCTTGATGAAAAGGAGATTTATATAAATCCTACAGGAAATTTTGTTATAGGTGGTCCCGACGGAGATAGTGGATTGACTGGCAGGAAAATAATTGTAGATACTTATGGAGGAGCAGCTCCACATGGTGGAGGAGCTTTTTCAGGAAAAGATCCAACAAAAGTTGACAGATCTGCAGCTTATGCTTCAAGATATTTAGCAAAAAATGTTGTAGCCTCAAAGATAGCTGACAAATGTTTAATTCAGCTTGCTTATGCAATTGGAGTATCAAAACCTTTATCAATTTATGTTGACTTATTTGATAATGATGAAGAAAAAAATAGACACGTGGAAAAATTAATTAATGATAATTTTGACTTAAGTCCAAGAGGAATTAGAGAAATGCTAGGTTTAAATAAGGCAATATACGAAAAAACTGCTGCTTATGGCCACTTTGGGAGAGATCCGGGGTCAGACGGATCATTTTCATGGGAAAAAACTGATAAAGCAGATGTATTTAAGAAGTAATTAAAGTTGAAAATATAATAAAAATACATATATTCACATCACATTGTTGAAATTTCAAAATGGGCCTCGGCCCATTTTTTTTTGGAGAACTTAAAAATGCTAAACAGAAGAGCAGATAAACTTGAATTATTGAGGATAGCGGAAGCGGTAGCCCTAGAAAAATCTATAGACAAAGAATTAATAATTGATTCTATGGAAAGTGGAATTGCTAAAGCCGCTAAATCAAAATTTGGTTCAGAAAATGAAATTAAAGTTTTAATTGATAGAGACAATGGTGATATTGGAATTTTTAGAAAGCTTATAATTGTTGAAAAGCCAGAAAATTCAAATTTAGAGATAAGCATAGAACAAGCAATCAAACTAAATGAAATTAATAAAGATAAAAAAATTGGTGATGAAGTACTTCAACCTTTGCCATCTTTTGATTTTGGAAGAATTGCAGCTCAGACTGCAAAACAGGTTATTAGTTTTAATGTGAGAGAAGCTGAGAGAGAAAGACAATATCAGGATTTTATTGATAAGAAAGACACAATACTTAGTGGGATTGTAAAAAGATTAGAATTTGGGAATGTAATTGTCGATTTAGGTAGAACAGAAGCAATTATACAAAAAAATGAAATGATACCCCGTGAAAATATAAAAGCTGGTGATAGAGTTAAAGCATATTGTTTGGACGTAAGAAGAGAGTCTAAAGGGCAACAAATATTTTTGTCAAGAGCTCATCCAAAATTTATGGAAAAACTTTTTGTACAAGAGGTCCCAGAAATATATGACAATCTAATTGAAATTAAATCTTCTGCAAGAGATCCAGGAAGTAGAGCAAAGATTTGTGTTAGAGCAATTGATTCTTCTCTTGATCCTGTTGGAGCTTGTGTTGGAATGAGAGGAAGTAGAGTACAAGCAGTAGTTAATGAGCTACAAGGAGAAAAAATTGATATAGTGAATTGGTCTGAAGATCCAGCAGTTGTTGTTGCAAACGCCCTATCTCCAGCCGAGGTTCAAAGAGTAAACGTGGATAATGAATTAAAAAAACTTGATGTAATACTTAATGAAGAAAATTTAAGCAAAGCCATAGGTAGAAGAGGTCAAAATGTTAGATTAGCAACAAAGCTTTTAAATTATGAAATTAACATAATGACTGACCAAGAAGATTCCGAAAGAAGACAAGTAGAGTTTAAAGAAAAAACAGAAAATTTCGTTAAAAACTTGGAGTTAGATGAAACTTTAGGTCAATTACTTGTTGCAGAAGGCTTCTCATCTATTGACGATATTAAAGATAGTTCAATTGAAGCACTAACAAAAATTGAGGGAATTGAAGATGATACTGCAAAAGAACTTATAGAAAGAGCTGATGAATTTTATCAAAAAGATCAAGAAGAGATAAATAATAGAATAAAAGATTTAGGTCTTGAAAGTGAACTGATAAATCATAGGGGATTGACACCAGGTATGTTAGTAACACTTGGAGAACAAAATATTTTAAAATTATCAGATTTTGCGGATTTAGCTTCTGATGAATTAACTGGAACTTATGATGTTGTTAAAGGAGAAAGAATAAAAATTAAAGGATTTCTTGAAGATTTTGCTCTTTCAAAAAAAGAAGCAGATGATTTAATAATGTCAGCAAGAGATAAAGTTTATAAAGATTGAGAGATGATATATGGAAAAAAAAAAATTGAAGCTTACTATTTCAGGAAGTTCAAAGAAAACAATAAGCAATATTGAATTAGCAAAATCTCAAGCCAAAAATTCTGTAGTAATTGAAAAGAAAAATAAAAGATTTGGATCAAAATCTTCTTTTTCTAAAAAAAACCTTCAAAAAACTACATTCAATAAGCCCAAAACTAACTTTATTCCTAGAGATCCAACAACTCCTAAAAAAACGTTAATTAATGATTTTGAAAAAAGAAAATTAGCTGAGCAAAGAGCTACAAAGAGGATTAAAGGCGAAAACAATCAAAAAGGCAAAGCTGTTTTAAAAAGAAGAGAACTAAAGTTAACAATATCTAGGGCACTTAGTGAAGAAGATATTGAATCTAAGGGTAGAAGTTTAGCTTCTTTAAAAAGAGCTAAGCAAAAAGAAAATAAAGAACAAAATAGAAATGAAAAAATCGAAGATTTAAAACCAGTAAAAAGAGATATTAATATACCTGAAGTAATAACAATCAGGGAGCTTGCCAATAGAATGGCAGAACAATCAAGTAATTTAATAAAACATCTCTTATCAATGGGAGTAACAGCAACAATAAATCACAGTATTAATTCTGATATTGCAGAATATCTTGTTCAAGAATTTGGACATAATCCAATTAAGGGAGAAAAAGCAGAAGAAAAAATAAAAAAAATTAAAGAAATAAAATCTCAAAATTTAAAGTCTAGACCGCCAATAGTAACAGTAATGGGCCATGTTGATCATGGTAAAACTTCGGTCTTAGACGTTTTAAGAAAAGCAAATGTTGTATCAGGTGAGTTTGGTGGAATTACTCAACATTTAGGAGCTTATCAAATAAATTATAATACAAATAAGATAACTTTTATTGATACACCTGGACATGCAGCATTTACAGAGATGAGAGCAAGAGGTTCTAAACTAACTGATTTGGTTATTTTAGTAGTTGCGGCAGATGATGGAGTAAAACCACAAACTGTAGAGTCAATTAAACATGCAAAGGCAGCGAATGTACCAATTGTAGTTGCTATTAACAAATGTGATCTTCCTGAAGCTGACCCACAAAAAATAAAAAACCAATTATTAGAGCATGAACTAATAGCAGAAGATTTGTCTGGTGATACTTTAATGGTAGAAATATCAACAAAAACAAAAAACAATCTAGACAAATTGATAGAGTCAGTTTTGCTTCAGGCTGAATTATTAGATTTAAAAACTGACTATGATTTAAAAGCTAATGGAGTTGTAATGGAGTCAAAAATTGACGTAGGAAGAGGTCCAATTGTAAATATAATTGTAACTTCTGGAACATTAAAAAAAGGAGACTATTTTGTTAGTGGATTACAATGGGGAAAAATAAGAGCTTTGATTAATGACCAAGGATTAAATATTGATGAAGCAATTCCATCTTTACCAGTAGAGGTTTTAGGAATAAATGGAGCAGCAAAAGCAGGTGATGATTTTGTTGTAGTGGATAACGAAAAGGAAGCTAAATCATTGTGTGAGGCTAGAATACAAGAAAATAAATTAGGAAAAAATCCTCTAACCTTTGTAACACAAGACTCAGCCTTTAAAGATAAAGTTTCTGAAGAATTAAATATAATTATTAAATCAGATGTTCATGGATCATCGGAAGCAATTAAGAATGCAATTTCTCAAATAAAACACGAGGAAGTTAAAACTAAAATAATTTTATCTGATATAGGCATGATTACAGAAACAGACGTCTCATTAGCAAAAGCTTCTAAGGCAGTTCTAATAGCATTTAATGTTAAGCCTAGCAAAGAAGCAAAAAAGTTAGCAGAACAAGAAAAAATTGAAATCAACTCTTATAACATTATTTATGAATTATTAGATTTTATTAAAAACAAGATGTCTGGACTATTAACTCCTGATGTAAAAGAAAAAATTATTGGTTCAGCAGAAATTCTAGAAATTTTTAAGGTTTCTAAGGTAGGAAAAGTTGCAGGATCTAAAGTCACAGAAGGAGAAGTTTTACAAGATTCTGATGCAAGAATTATCCGTGATGGTATAGTTATATTTAGTGGAAAAATTGGCTCAATATTTAGAGAAAAAAATCAAGCCAAACAAGTATCTGCTGGCCTAGAATGTGGTATTACAATTAAAAATTTTAATGATTTTCAAAAAAAAGATATTATTGAAGTATATAATTCTACAATAACAGAAAGAACGATATAAATTTATGAGCAAATTAGGAAAACCAGTATCTCAGAGACAATTAAGAGTTGGGGAAATGGTTAAGCAAGCTTTAGGAATGATATTTTTAAGGGATGAAGCAAAATTACCAAATCTTGATACAAAAGAAATAACAGTTACAGAAGTTAGAATGAGCCAAGATCTTAAAATTGCTAAAGCTTTTGTGCTACCTCTTGGAGGTAAAAATGCACAAGAATCAGTAGGAAAACTTAAAGAATTTTCATTTGTAATCAGAAAAGTTTTATCAAAAAAAATAACAATGAAGTATTTACCCAAGCTTTTATTTGTTAAGGATGAATCGTTTGATTATGCTGAAAAAATTGAAAACTTAATAAAACAAACAAATAAATAAGGAAAATAATGACTAAAAAGAGTAAAGAGCTTGCTATTAATGATAAGGACACTGGTTCTTCTGAAGTTCAAATAGCACTATTAACTGATAAAATTGAAAATTTATCAAATCATATAAAAAAATTTAAAAAAGATAAGCATTCTTCTGTAGGATTATTAAAAGCAGTAAATAGAAGAAAAAAATTATTGGATTATTTAAAAAAAAATAAACTAGAATCTTATCAAAACGTATTATCAAAATTAAATTTAAGAAAGTAAAAAGAAATGTTTAAAGTATTTAAAAAAGAAATTGAATTAAATGGAAAAAAAATAAGTTTAGAGACAGGTAAAATTGCTAGACAAGCAGATGGAGCAATAATTGCAAAATGTGGGGAAACAGTTGTTTTAGCAACTGTTGTAGGTGCAAAAAAAGTAAATCCAGATATGGATTACTTTCCATTATCAGTAAATTATCAAGAAAAATATTATGCAGCAGGAAAAATTCCTGGTGGTTATTTTAAAAGAGAAGCAAGACCGACTGAGAGTGAAACACTAATTTCAAGATTAATTGATAGACCAATAAGACCATTGTTTCCAGATGAATTTAAAAATGAAGTACAACTACTTCCTACAGTAATATCTTATGATAAAGAAAATGAAGCAGATATATTATCAATTATTGCTTCATCAGCAGCTTTAGCTATTTCAGGGATGCCTTTTATGGGTCCAATTGGAGCATCTAGAGTTGGTTTTACTAATGGAAAATATATTCTAAATCCATCAAAAAAAGAATTAGAAAATTCAAAATTGGACCTTGTTGTAGCAGGAACAAAAGATGCAGTATTAATGGTTGAGTCTGAAACTAGTGGTTTAACTGAAGAGGAAATGTTAAATGCAGTTAAATTTGGTCATGAAAATTTTATTCCAGTGATTAATATGATTGAAGAACTTGCTGTAGAATGCAAGAAACCTGATTGGATTACAGAGAAAAAAGATCTTTCTGAAGTTAAGAAAAAAATTGAAGATGAATTTACAGATGAATTAAAAAAAGCATTTTCAATTAAAGATAAACAAGAAAGATCTAATTTAATATCTGAAATAACCGATAAAGCAAAAAAACTATTTGAAGAAAATGAAAATTTTACAGATTTAGATGTTAACTCTGAACTTAAAAACTTGGAAAAAAGAATAGTTAGAACAGATATTTTAAAAAATAAAAATAGAATTGATGGAAGAGGACTTTCAGATGTAAGACCAATTATGTGTGAAGTTGGAATTTTGCCAAGAACACATGGTTCTGCTTTGTTTACAAGAGGTGAAACTCAGGCCATAGTTACAACTACACTTGGAACTTCAGATGACGAACAGAGAATTGAAAGCTTAGAAGGTCTTCAAAGAGAAAGATTTATGCTTCATTACAATTTTCCACCATTCTCCGTTGGAGAAACTGGAAGAATCGGCACTGGAAGAAGAGAAATTGGACATGGAAAACTTGCATGGAGAGCAATAAATTCATCTCTACCATCAAAAGAAACTTTTCCTTATACATTTAGAATAGTGTCAGAAATTACAGAGTCCAATGGTTCGTCATCAATGGCAACAGTTTGCGGAACTTCATTAGCATTAATGGATGCTGGAGTTCCAATAAAAGAACCAGTTGCTGGTATTGCCATGGGGTTAATTAAAGAAGGAGATGATTTTAGTGTATTATCAGACATTCTAGGAGACGAAGATCACCTAGGCGATATGGACTTTAAAGTTGCAGGAACTAAAGATGGAATTACATCACTTCAAATGGATATTAAGATTACTGGAATTACATTTGAAATAATGGAACAAGCTTTAAAACAAGCAAGAGATGGAAGAATTCACATCTTAGGTGAAATGAATAAAGCTTTGGATAAATCAAGAGATGGTGTTGGCAAACATACTCCCAAAATGGAAAAAATAACTGTTGATAAAAAAGATATTGCAACAGTTATTGGAAAAGGAGGAGCAACAATAAGAGAAATAGTTGAAAAATCAGGTGCCAAAGTAGATGTTAATGATGAAGGAGTCGTAACAGTTGCAGCACCAGACGAAGAATCTCGAAACATCGCTCTACAATTTATTAAAGATCTTACTGCTAAAGCCGAATTAAATAAAATTTATAACGGAAAGGTAATGAAAATTATGGAATTTGGAGCATTTGTTAATTTTTTAGGAAAACAAGATGGTTTAGTTCATATTTCAGAGCTTGCTGATAAAAGAGTTGCTAAAGTAACAGATGTTGTAAAAGAAGGTGATGAAGTAAAGGTTAAAGTCATTGGTTTTGATAGAGGAAAAGTAAAACTTTCTATCAAACAAGCTGCTATTTAGAAAGATTAATATGCAAAATCAAGAAATTATTAAAATAATTGATAATCTTAAAGGTAGAAAAAATTATGAGCAAAAAAAAGCAACCAAATTAGGTTTCCACTCTCTTTATGCTTACTTTGAAGATAAACTTTTAAAAGAAAAAAAGAAAGCTGAACTAAAGAAAAAAGAATTAGAAAAAGTTATAAATACAGATAAATTAAAAAAAAAGAAAAGCTGCAGTTGCTGTTAAATTAATTTTTTTTTTTCTTCTCTTTTTTTAATTTTCTTTTTTCCTTAAGCGATAATTTAGGTTTTTTCATTATACTTGCATCTTTGAATGATTTACCACTGTATCTTTTAGACATAAAATTAAGTTATATTTTTTGGATCAGGCATGCCAACTTTATTATAACCAGCATCTACATAATGAATTTCACCAGTAACACCACCTCCAAGACCACTCAATAAATATAAAGCTGAATTACCAACATCATGAATATCTACATTTCTTTTTAAAAATGAATGATCTTCGTTCCACTTATAAAGAAATTTTGCATCTCCAATTGCTGATGCTGCCAAAGTTTTAATCGGTCCAGCACTTATAGCGTTTACTCTAATTCCTTTTGATCCTAAATCTCTAGCTAGATATTTAACACTTGCTTCAAGTGCAGATTTACAAACTCCCATTACATTATAATTTGGAATAGCTTTGCTAGACTCATAAGTTAAAGTAAGCATACTTCCACCTTTATTCATTATCTTTGAAGCTTCTTTTGCAACCTCAGTAAATGAAAAACATGATATTAACATACTTCTTAAAAAATTTTCTCTTGTAGTATTTAAATATTCTCCTGATAATTCTGATTTATCTGAAAAGGCAACTGCATGAACAACAAAGTCAATTTGGCTCCATTTTGATTTTATATCTTCAAAAAGTTTTATCACTTCATCTTTTTTTTCTACATCACAGCTAAATGTAACTTTAGAATTTAATTTTTCTGCCAGTGGAATCACTCTTTTCTTTAGCGCGTCACCCAAATAGGTAAATGCTAATTCTGCCCCGGCTTCGGCTAACTTTTGCGAGATACCCCAGGCAATAGATCTTTCATTAGCAACACCCATGATTAATCCTTTTTTACCCTTCATTAAGCTCATAAATTAAACCTTTTCAAAAATTAGAGTTGCATTAGTTCCACCAAATCCAAAACTATTAGACATAATAGCATTTAAAGATATATCTTTTTCAACTTTTGTAACTATTGGATATTTTTTTGCTTCATCATCCATATCAGTTATATTTATAGAAGCTGATATAAAGTTGTTTTTCATCATAATTAAACTATAAACTGCCTCATGAACCGATGTAGCACCTAATGAATGACCTGAAAGAGATTTTGTAGAACTTATTTTAGGAACATTGTTTTTAAAGACTTCCCCTACAGCTTTTAATTCAGTTATATCTCCTACTGGGGTTGAAGTTCCATGTGTATTTATATAATTAATTTTATTTTTACTTGTATTTAAAGCCATTTGCATACATCTTACTGCTCCTTCTCCAGATGGAGCCACCATATCATATCCATCTGAAGTTGCTCCGTAACCTGTCAATTCAGCGTAAATTTTTGCACCCCTTGCTTTTGCATGTTCATATTCTTCTAAAACTAAAACTCCACCTCCTCCTGAAATAACAAATCCATCTCTTGTTTTATCGTAAGGTCTAGATGCTTTTTCTGGGGTATCATTATATTTTGAAGAGAGAGCAGTCATTGCATCAAACATAGCAGTCATTGCATAGTGAACTTCGTCACTTCCTCCAGCAAAAACAATATTTTGTTTTCCAAGTTGGATTAATTCCATTGCGTTTCCAATACAATGTCCACTCGTTGCGCATGCTGAACTAATTGTATAATTAACTCCTTTAATTTTAAATGGTACTGCTAATGTAGCTGAAGCGGTACTAGACATTGTTCTTGGAACAACAAATGGTCCCATTTTTTTTGGATTTTTTTCTCTAGTTTTATCAGCAGCTAAAATAACATTTTGAATTGATGGTCCACCAGATCCCATAATCATACCTGTTGTGACATTGCTCACATCTTTTTCATCAAGTCCAGAATCTTTCACTGCTTCAACCATAGAAATGTAATTATAAGCTGAGCCAGGACCCATAAATCTTATAAATTTTCTGTCTACATGGTCTTCAAGTTTAATATTTGGTTTACCATGAACATTACTTTTTAAGTTATATTCTTTATATTCTTCAGAAAATGTAATTCCAGATTTTGAATTTAATAAAGATTGATAAACTTCTTCTTGGTTATTGCCTAAACAAGATACAATTCCAATACCAGTAATAACCACTCTTTTCATTATTTAAATAACCCCACTTTTAAATTTTCTGCTGAATAAATTTTTTTTTCATCTGCTAATAAAACTCCGTTTGCCAAACCAACTGTTGTTCCATTTGGAGACATAATTTTTTTCATATCAATTATATATTTTGTTTTTTTTACTTTTTTTAAAACTTCACCTGTAAACTTTACAGTGCCAACTCCCAAGGCTCTACCTTTACCAGGATTACCAAGCCATCCTAAATAAAAGCCCACCAATTGCCACATCGCATCTAATCCAAGACACCCAGGCATAACTGGGTCTTCTTTAAAATGACAATCAAAAAACCAAAGATCATCTTTTATATCTAGTTCAGCAGTAATAGAGCCTTTTTTGAAAGCACCATTGTCTTCTTTAACTTCTGTTATTCTATCAAACATGAGCATTGGAGGAAGAGGTAATTTGGCGTTTCCAGGCCCAAAAAGTTCACCATTTCCACAACTAATCAATTCTTTATAGCTATATGATGATTTTTTTTCCATAAATATAGATCTTTAATACTTTATTTATAAAAATTACAATATACAATTTCATAAGGTTTGTTATAAATTTGTCAAAAAAATGAATAATAATAGCGATTTTATTGAAAAATTAAGGTCATCAGGCTTAAGACCTACAAAACAGAGATTAGAAATTTGCAAATTATTGTTTGATAGAAAAAAAACTTTTCATTTTACAATTTCGGATCTTTCTAAAAATTTAAAAAAAGTAACTAATAAAGATATTTCTCTAGCTACTATATATAATACAGTTCACTCCTTTAAAAAAAAAGGTTATTTGAAAGAGATATCAATAAATGCAGATAAGAGTTATTTTGATACCAACACTTCTAATCATCATCACTTTCTTGATATAAACACTAATGAACTTATAGATTTGAAAGAGGATGATGTTGGCAATATAAATGTTAAAAAAAGTTTACCAGGTAAGAAGATTAAGTCTATAGAAGTGCTAGTTAAAATTGAAAATAATAATTAATCTCAATCATTACAAAATATTAAATTAAAATTGGAGTGGGTCAATTCTGCTATATTGACACTACTTTAGAATCATTATAAATTATATTAATGTCAAATGAATTAATAAAAGAACAATCAAAATGTCCTTTTACAGGTGTTGGAACACCACCAAAGCATCCAACAGGAAAAGGACAAACAAATAAAGATTGGTGGCCTAACAGTCTAAATTTAAAAATTTTAAGTCAACATTCATCATTGGTAAATCCAATGGGAGAAAAATTTAATTATAAAAAAGAATTTAAAAAACTTAATTTTAAAGCATTAAAAAAAGATCTTCATAAATTAATGACTGATACACAGGATTGGTGGCCAGCAGATTATGGTCATTATGGTCCATTTTTTATTCGTCTTGCTTGGCATGCTGCCGGAACATATCGGACAGGAGACGGGAGAGGTGGTGCTGGAACTGGAAATCAAAGATTTGCTCCATTAAATAGTTGGCCAGATAATGTAAATTTAGATAAAGCAAGGCTTTTACTATGGCCTATTAAAAAGAAATATGGAAAAAAAATATCTTGGGCAGATTTATTTATACTTGTTGGAAATATATCTCTAGAGTCAATGGGTTTCAAAACTTTTGGTTTTGGGGCTGGAAGAGAAGATATATGGGAGCCAGAAGAGGATATTTATTGGGGATCTGAAAAGGAATGGCTTGGAGTAAATCGGTATAGTGGAAAAAGAGAACTAGAAAATCCCTTAGGAGCATCTCACATGGGCTTAATTTATGTTAACCCTCAAGGACCTGATGCTAATCCGGACCCTTATTTAGCTGCTCATGATATTAGAGAAACTTTTGGACGTATGGCAATGAATGATTATGAGACAGTAGCACTTGTTGCAGGCGGACATACATTTGGAAAATCTCATGGTGCAGCACCAGAGTCGCATAAAGGTCCTGAACCAGAAGGTTCAAAGATTCAAGACCAAGCAACTGGGTGGAATAGTAACTACAAAAGTGGTTTAGGTGTAGATACTATTAGTAGCGGTATTGAAGGTGCATGGACTTCAAACCCGATCAAATGGGATATGGGATATTTTGATAATTTATTTGGCTATGATTGGGAATTAACTAAAAGCCCTGCAGGAGCTCATCAATGGAAACCTAAAAGGAATGGTCATGATATAGAAATGACCCCGGATGCTCATGATAGATCTAAAAAAAATCTTCCAATGATGCAAACTACTGACCTTTCATTAAAATTAGATCCTAAATATAGGCCAATTTCTAAACATTTTCATCAAAATCCAAATGAATTTGCTGATGCCTTTGCAAGAGCTTGGTTCAAACTTACTCATCGTGATATGGGTCCAAAAGCGAATTATCTTGGTTCTGATGTTCCAAAAGAGAATTTAATCTGGCAAGATCCAATACCAAAAAATAAATATAAACTTAAAAATAAAGATATTGAGTTATTAAAGAAAAAAATATCTAAATCTGGTTTGTCCGTTTCCCAATTAGTTACGACTGCATGGGCATCAGCATCAACTTTTAGAGGATCAGATAAAAGAGGAGGCGCTAATGGAGCAAGAATAGCTCTCGAACCTCAAAAAGACTGGGAAATTAATAATCCTTCAAAATTATCTGCTGTAATCAAAATTTTAAATAAAATTAAAAAAGGATTTGATTCAAAAAATAAATCAGTTTCATTAGCAGACTTAATAGTTTTAGGAGGATCAGTAGGTATTGAAAATGCTGCCAAAAAGAGTGGTAAAAAAATAAAAGTTCCATTCAAATCAGGAAGAGGTGATGCAAAACAAGATCAAACAGATAAAAATTCATTTAATCTTCTTGAACCCATAGCAGATGGTTTTAGAAACTATATTAAGCTGCATGCTAAAGGATATACTAATGGAAAAGGTATCCCTGCTAATTCAGTCGAAGAAATGCTGATAGATAAAGCCCAACTTCTTGGATTAACTGGTCCAGAAATGACAGTTTTAATTGGAGGTATGCGAGTATTAAATACTAACTTTGACGGTTCAAATTATGGTGTATTTACAAAAAAACCTGAATCATTAACTAATGATTTCTTTGTTAATTTATTAGACATGAAAACTACTTGGAGAGAAGTAGATAAAGAAGAACAGTTTTTTGAGGGAATAGATAGAAAAACAAAAAGAGTAAAATGGAGAGCGACGCGTGCAGATTTAATATTTGGATCTAATTCTCAACTAAGAGCACTATCTGAAGTTTATGCAACAGACGACTCAAACGAAAAATTCTTAAATGATTTTATATCTGCATGGACAAAAGTTATGAATTTAGATCGTTTTGATTTAAAATAAGGGTTAATTAAATCCCCCAGATATTATTATTTTTTATCCAACCTGAATAATTATCAGATTCAATTTTACACCAGTTTTTTAAACATTTTTTTAATATTAAAAGTCTTCCTTCCTCTAATTTTGCTACAGGTTCTGAATATTTTGTAGGTTTTGTATATAAAATTTTTTCTGATATTGTGATTAAAGATTTTGATTTTATTAATTGAGATTTATGTATCCAGCCGCTATTTTTTTTTAAATCGATTATTTTTCTAAAATGTTCTTTTTTATCAATAACTTTTAAAGGTAAATATTTTTTTTTATAAATATACTTTATTGGAGAGTTTGGACTAGGTCCATATCTTACATGTACTTTATTATATTTTAATGAAACATAATAATTTACTTTGTCAGCTATGACACTTGAAGGAACTAGTATAAAAAATAAAATAATTAATATTTTTTGCATAAACAATTTTTTTTTTTATTGAATTCTACTTTTCTAAATTCCAAATTAAGTAGATCTATAATTAATATTTTTTTATTTTTTTGTTCTTTAAGATTTAAAATTTTTTTTAAAACTTCTATAGCTTGAATATTGCCAACCGTACCAGCTACAGGTCCTAATATTCCTTCATATTCACAATTTAATATACCATCTGAAGGTTCTGTTTGATAAAAGCATTTTAAACATGGCTCATTTTTATTTTTAAAATCAAAAGTAAAAATATGCCCATCCATTTTACTGATAGCACCTAAAATTAAAACTTTTTTACATTTTAAGGAATATTCATTTAATAAGAATTTGGTTTTAAAATTATCTGATCCATCAACTATATAATCATAACTTTTAAATATTTTTTCAATATTATGTTTTTCTATTCTTTCTTTGTAAATTTTTATTTTAACTAATGGATTAGTTAGTTTAATTTTTTTTTTTAAAACAATAACCTTTGACTTTCCTATATCTTTAGTATCATACATTGATTGTCTATGAATATTAGAAATGTCCACCTTATCATGATCGATAATCCCAATATTACCTACACCAGCCCTACTTAAGTAATCAATCACCGGACAGCCTAAGCCCCCTGCGCCTATAACTAAAACTTTTGATTTTATTATTTTTTTTTGTCCAATTGGTCCAATATTTTTTAAAACTATTTGTCTAGAATACCGTTCAATCGATTTTTTGTTAAGAATACTTTTCATTTACCAGTTGATCCAAAGCCACCTGATCCTCTTATGGATTCAGGTAACTGATCTACTTCTTCAAGTTCCATTTTTAAGATTGGCATTAATACCATTTGGGCCACCCTATCATTGTTGTTAACAATAAAGTCTTTATTTCCATGATTAAACAATATTATTTTTAATTCACCTCTATAATCGCTATCAATAGTTCCGGGGGTGTTTAATACACCTATATTTGATTTTGCAGCAAGTCCTGATCTAGGTCTTATTTGTATTTCTAAATCTTCTGGTATTGCAATTGATAGACCAGTTGGAATTAATTCTAAAGTATTAGGAGCAATTTTTATAGGAATATCAACAGATGCCATCAGATCCATTCCTGACGATCCACTAGTTTTATATTCTGGTAATTTAACTTTAGAATTAAGTCTTTTAACTAAAACTTTAACCATTAATTTAATTGAGAAATTATTCTATTAACTATTTCATTAGCAAGGCTAGATTTTTTCATTTTTGGAAGATTTTCTTCAGCATTATTTTTATAAAATATAGAAACTTTATTGAAATCTGACTCAAATCCAATATCATTTTTAGATATGTCGTTAGCAATTATCCAATCACAGTTTTTTTCAGACAATTTTTTTATAGAATTATTTTTAAGAGAACTTGTCTCGGCCGCAAAGCCAATTACTATTTTTGGCCTTAGTGAATTATGATTTGAAATAAGCTCTAAAATATCAGTATTTCTTTCTAAAGAAAGTTCTGAAATTTTATCTTTTTTTATTTTCTCTTTTTTTTTATTTTTAACTTTAAAATCCCCAACAGCTGCTGAGAAAATTGCAACATCTGTTGGTAGATTGTTTAAAGTTGCTTCTAGCATTTCTTCAGCTGATTTAACTTTTATTAAATTTACACCTTTAATTGAATTCAAATTTACTGGGCCTGATATTAAAGTAGTATCAAAACCATTTTCACTTAAAGATTTTGCAATTTCATAACCTTGTTTGCCACTAGATTTATTTGATATAAATCTTACAGGATCAATGTATTCATGAGTTGGTCCCGCGGTTACAAGTGCTTTAAATTTTTTATTATTTTTTAGTTTTTTAAAATAGTTGTTTATATAAATTATAATTATTTCTGGCTCAGACATCTTTCCCATACCATATTCCCCACAAGCCATTTCACCAATTTCAGGTCCAATTATTTCATGACCAAAATCAATTAATTTTTTTAAATTATTTTTGTTTGATTGGTGTTCCCACATTCGCACATTCATTGCAGGAGCAATAAAGATTTTTTTATCCGAGGCAAAAACTACAGTAGAGGCCAAATCATCTGATAATCCAAAACTAATTTTTGAAATTGTATTTGCAGTTGCTGGAGCAATTAAAATTAAATCTGCCCATCTTGATAACGAAATATGGTCCATTTCAGATTCATTATCTAAGTTGAATAGATCTGTATAAACTTTTTCTTGCGATAAAGATACTACTGAAAGTGGTGTTACAAAATTTTTTGCATTATTTGTAAGAATTGTTTTTACGCTTGAACCATTCTTTTTTAAAAGTCTAATAACTTCTAAACTTTTATAAGCTGCAATACCACCGCATATAATTAACAGGATTTTTTTTCCATTTAAATTTTCCATTGGCAGATTAAAATACTATGATTCCCAGAAATACAAGCAATAATAATCCAATAATACTTTGATTTCTAAATGATTTCATTTCTACTTTTTTTTCATTTAACGCTGAAAAAGAATTAGATTCTTGGGGAATTTTTCCACTAGCCATGAATGTTAAAGCTTGGTTTGCTTTATCCATTATTTTTGGAAATTCAGGAAGTTTTTTTAGCACTTCAGCTGAATCCTTTAAAGTATTAGTAAAAGTATTAATTGGATCTTTGGTTTCCTTAAGCCACTTTTCTAAAACTGGTTTTGAAGTTTTCCAAATATTTGTATTAGGATTTAGTTTTCTGGCTACTCCTTCAACTACAACCATTGTTTTTTGCAAAAGCAATAATTGTGGTTGAGTTTGCATATTAAACTTTTCAGTAACATCAAATAACTGTTTTAGTAATTTTCCTCCTGAAATATCTTTAACAGACTGACCAAAAATAGGCTCACCTATAGATCTTAATGCTTGTGCCAATTCATCAACATTAACATTGTTAGGAACCAATCCAGCTATAATATGAACTTCTGCAACCTTTTTATAATCTCTTTGAACAAATCCATAAAGTATTTCTGCTAAATAGCGTCGATTTAATTGATCCATTCTTCCCATAATTCCAAAATCAATTGGTATAATTTGTCCATTATCATCTATAAATAAATTTCCTTGATGCATGTCTGCATGAAAAAATCCATCTCTTACAGCATGTCTTAAAAAATGTTGAATTATATCGGTAGCAATAACTTCTATATTAATTTTTTTCTTTTTTAAAATTTCCTTTTCTCTTATTGAAACTCCTTCAATCCAGTCCAAAGTTAAAATCTCTTCACTTGTAAAATTCCAATAAATTTTAGGAACATGAAAACCTGCATCATTTTTAGTATTTTCAGCAAATTCATTTGCCGCCGCTGCTTCAAATCTCAGGTCCATCTCATGATTGGTAATTTCTTTTAACAAAAAAACTACTTCCATAAGCCTTAATCTCTTTGTTTTAGAAATTAAACTTTCAATGAAATATGCTAATAGCATTAAAGCATCAATTTCATCATTAAAAATTTTTTTTATATTTGGTCTTAAAATTTTAATAGCAACATCTTTAATAGTCTTGTCATCTTTTATTTGAGCTTTATGTACTTGAGCTATTGATGCGGCAGCAACAGGTTCTCCAAAATTAATTATTGAATTAAATGCTTCATTCCCTAAATTTTTTTTAACTATTTCTTTTGCTTCATAAGTTGAAAACGGAGGTAAACGATCTTGTAATTTTTCAAGCTGCATGGACAAGGCTTCTCCAATTATATCAGGCCTCGTAGACAAAAATTGTCCCAATTTAATAAATGTTGTTCCCATTTCTTGTATAGAAGAGCATAATTTTTCCTCATCACTTATTTTATTTGAGTGATAGTTATTCTTAGAAAAAGAAATTGAAAGTAAACTTAAAAAAAATTTAATTATTATTGGAGGTTTATGAAATTTAGAAATAACTTTAATAGCGTCTGATAAAGCAAGTTTTCTTGCAATTTTAAATAAGATAAATAATTTTTTTATCATTATATTATATTTTCCAACCTGAGTGTATTGCAACTATTCCACCGCTCAGATTTCTATATTCACAATTTATAAAATTATTTTCTTTCATCTTTTCAATAAGTTGCTCTTGACTTATAAAATTTTCAATACTTTTTAACAAATATTCATAAGGTTTTTTTTCACCCACTACCAATTTACCAATTTTAGGAATTAATTTTGAATAGTTTTTATATAAAACTTCTAAATTATTATTCTCAATCTTAGAGAATTCTAAACACAAAAATCTTCCACCTTTTTTTAATACTCTATTGGCTTCCTTTAAGCTTTTATTTATATCTTTGGTATTTCTAATGCCAAAACTTATAGTATAAAAATCAAAAGTATTATCAGGAACATTTAATTTTTCTGCACTACAAACTTTCCATTTTATATTTTTAAAACTTTTTAAATTTTTTTTACATTCTTTAATCATATTATTATTTGGATCAACACATAAAATTGTGGAATTACGGTTTGTGGCCTCCAAATATAGTTTAGCAATATCTCCAGTACCACAAGCAACATCAATAAGTTTTTTATTACTTGAGGGATTCATTATTTGAATCAAATTTTTTTTCCAAATTCTATGAATTCCTAATGACATTAAGTCATTCATTAAGTCATATTTTTTAAAGACTTTGTTAAATACACTTTTAACCAAACCTTTTTTTTGTTGGAGAATTTGATCCATAGTTTAATATTTTATTTAAAATAATAATATAATCTTAAATGCCAGAATTGCCAGAAGTAGAAATAGTAAAGCGATCACTTAATAATAAGATTAAGTACAAAAAAATAAAAAAAATTATTATTACGAATAGAAATTTAAGGTTCAAAGTCCAAAAAGATTTTGAAAGTCTTCTAGAAGGAAGATTAATAACTAATATTTCTAGATTTTCAAAATATATAATTTTATCTTTAGATAATCATTATTATTGCTTAATACATCTGGGCATGTCAGGAACACTTCATTTAATTGACCATAAAAAAAAAGAAAAAATAACTAATTTGAGTTTTTATCATTCAAAATTTTTACCCAAAAAACATAATCATATTAAAATTAAATTTTCTAATTTTACTATAACTTATAATGATCCAAGAAGATTTGGTTTTTTTAAATTATTAAATAGTAAAAAAAAACTTAAAAAATATTTTCAAAGATTTGGTCCTGAGGCAACATCTTCCAAATTTAATTTTAAATTTATAAAACATAGATTTTTAAATAAAAAAAAAAATATTAAAAATTGTTTATTAGATCAAAATTTTGTTTCAGGCATTGGAAATATTTATGCAAATGAAATATTATTTCGTAGCAAAATTAATCCTTTTAAAGAAGCAAAAAAATTAACTAATAAAGAAATTATTCAATTAGCTAAGTATTCAAAATTAGTACTAAACTTATCTATTAGATTTGGAGGTTCTTCGATAAAAGATTTTAAAAACATAAAAGGAGTCTCAGGTTTATTCCAAAATAGTTTTAAAGTTTATAATAGAGAAAATAAAAATTGTGTTAGAAAAAACTGTAAAGGTAAAATAATTAGGACATTTATATCTAATAGATCATCTTTTATTTGTAAATTTTGTCAAAAATAATCAATTATGCTATTGACCGTTTATAATTCTCAAGTTATACAATCGCGCGTATGGCAAATACAAAATCAGCAATTAAAAGAATTAGAAGAATATCCAAACAGACTACTGTAAACAAATCTAGAAAAAGTAGATTTAGAAATGCAATGAAAAAAATGAATTCTATCTTAGTAGAAAAAAATAAGAAGGAAGCACTAGCTTATTTGCCAAAGTTAAATTCTGAGTTAATGAAAATTGCGAAAACAGGCATTATTAAAAGACAAAATGCCTCAAGAAATATTTCTAGAATAACAAAAAAAATTAACTCTCTATAATTGAATCAAATCAACTTCAAGTAGTTTAATAATTTTTTAGTTTATAATTTAATTAATTTTAAAAAAATAAATGGTTTTCAACTCTTAATATAAATTTTCTAAGATATACTAAATATAAAAAAATAGTTAATAAAATTACTACATCTAGATTTAAAAATATTTTAATAATTTTTTTTAATTTTTATTATTTAAAAATTCAATTTCACCGCTAATTAAATTCACTTAAAAATTTTACAAGCGCAGATTTTATTTTTTTTTAAAAAATATAATAAATTTATTGCATTAACTACCGAGAGGTCTTAATTGGACTTCTTTCATGAAAAACATTTTAAATAAAAAAACAGATAACTTTTCTATAAAAAAAATAGACTGGGCAAAAGTTCAGTTGAATATGAAGGAAAAACTAGGGAATGATATTTATGAGTCTTGGTTAAAAAAAATTGATTTTGTTGATGAATTTAACAATTATATATTAATTTCTGTTTCAACAAGATTTATAAGAGACTGGATTACCTCAAGATATCTTGATCAAATTTTACAAATTATAAAAACTCATAAAAAAGAAATTGATAGGATAGAGTTTACAATTATTGATCAAAAAAAAAATAAAGCTATCGTAGAAAATAAAGTTAATAAAATTAATAATGAAGATAATCAAAACATATCTTTTATAAAAGATTCATTTTTTCAGTATAATAGAATTGATCCAAACAAAAAATTTGAAAATTTTATAATTGGACCAAGTAATAAATTAGCATTCGAGGCATCAAAAAAAGTTTCAGAAGAACTTAATCACTATAATCCTCTATATTTATATGGAGGCGTTGGAATGGGAAAAACACATTTGTTAAATTCTATAGGTTTGGAAATTAAATCTAAAAAAAAAGTTATGTTTATTTCTGCAGAAAGATTTATGTATCAGTTTGTAAAGTCAATTAAATCTAACGAAATGGTAAAATTTAAAGATTATTTTAGAAATACTGACGTATTATTAATTGATGATATTCAATTTATGAATGGTAAAGAAGCAATGCAAGAAGAATTTTTTCATACATTTAATGCACTAATTGATAAGGGTTCTCAAGTAATAGTCTCAGCAGATAGAGCTCCAAATAAATTATCACGAATTCAAGAAAGAATAAAATCAAGATTTGCAGGAGGACTAGTTGTTGATATTCAAAATCCAGATTACGAATTAAGATATAATATTGTTAAAGCAAAAATAGATGAATTTAAATTTAGTCAATCAATCCCATTAGAGCTTTCTGAAGAAATTCAAAAATTTATTAGTTCAGAAATAAATACAAGTATAAGGGAACTAGTTGGTGCGTTAAATAGAATAATTTCATTTTCAAGAATATATAATAAATTACCAACTTTACCTGAAACAAAAGCAATTCTAAAGGATCTATTAAATCTATCAGAGAATAAGGTAACTATAGATTTGATACAAACTACAGTTTGTCAATTTTTTAAAATAAGTAAAAACGAAATGTTATCTGCAAGAAGATCTAGATATTTAGTTAGACCTAGACAAACTGCAATTTATCTTACTAAGTTACTTACATCAAAATCTTTACCTGAAATTGGAAGATCATTTTCGAATAGAGACCATACAACTGTTATTCACTCAGTAAAAACTATTGAAAGATTGAGACAAGAAGATAAGGATTTAAATTCAAATATTGATAATTTAAAGAATAAAATTCTATACAATAGAGAAAATGAAATTTAGCCTAAACCAACAGGATCTTCAAAAATCATTAAATTATTGCCAAGGTGTAATTGAAAAAAGAAGTACACTACCTATTTTATCCAATGTATTGTTAGATGCATCAGAATCAAAATTAACGATAACTGCAACAGACCTAGATTTAATTTTTATAAACAAAATTTTAAATGTTGAGGTATTAGAAGAAGGAAAAACTACAACGTCTTCTTCAATAATGTATGATATTGTTAGAAAATTTTCTTCAGGAAAAAAAATAAATTTTTCAACAATTGGAGAAAATAAAATACACTTAGAGTCAGAAAAATCTGATTTTAATCTAAATTGTATAAGTGCATCAGAGTTTCCTTTAACTGATGAAAATTTTAATGATAATGAATTTTTTATTAATTCAAAAAATCTTCTTAAGCTTTTAAATAAATGTAAATTTTCAGTATCAAATGATGAAACCAGACATTATTTAAGTGGTATTTTTTTTCATCAAACACAAATTGAAGATAAAATTTTTTTAACTGCAGCTGCAACTGATAGTCATAGAATGTCTATTTCAAAAGTAAGATTAAAGGAAAAAATAAACTTTGATCCAATAATTTTGCCAAAAAAAACAATTTTTCAACTTTGCTCTTTACTTGAAGATTATGAAGGAGAAGTTAAAGTTTCTAATATTAAGTCTAAAATTAAATTTGAATTAAATAATAGTATCTTAATTTCAAAATTAATTGATGGAAAATTTCCAAATTATGTTCAGGTCATTCCTAAAGAAAACCAAAAAAAACTTCAAGTTGATTTAAAATCTTTTTTAGACTCCGTAGATAGGGTTGCTTCAGTATCTTTGGATAAAAAAGATGGAGTGAAGTTTAGTCTAGAGAAAGATATTTTAAATCTTTCTGTAAATAATACTAATAGTGGTGATGGCAAAGAGAGTTTAAATGTTAAATTTGATCATGATATGGACATAAGTTTTAATTCAAGATATTTAATTGATGTTGCATCACAGTTAGATGGCGATGAAATTGAAATTTATTTTAAGGATACTGGTTCACCAGCTTTAATAAAAGATCCCAGCGATTTTGATAGTATTTATGTTGTAATGCCAATGAAAGGTTAAACTATTTTATCAATCTCTTCATATATATTTTTTTGAAGTAAATTTAAAAATTCATCTGGATTTAAACCAGGTCTGATAGGATCTAGAATTGAGATAGTTAATGTTTTATTTAATTTCAATTTCCCATTTTTTGGCCATACGCTACCTGAGTTAAGAGCTACAGGCTGACAAAAAATATTCAGCTCTTCATAAATTCTTTTAACTCCCTTTTTAAATGGTGATCTATCTAAAACATCAACACGAGTAGACTGAGGAAAAATTATTATTGGATTATTTGAATTACTTGTATGTTTTTTTATTTGGTCTGAAAAACCTAAATTATCCTTAGTAATTTTATTTCTATCAATTGATATAGAACCTATTTTTTTTAGATACCATCCAAAAATTGGTATTCTTAGTAATTCTTTTTTTAAAATAAAAACCGGTGAATTAAATAACCACTGTAGGAAAAATGTTTCAAATTGTGATTGGTGGGCACATGCAATAAAAAAATTTTCATTATTTAAAATTTTTTCTTTTCCTTTAACTATCACTTTTGTTGATAAAAAAACTTCTAAACAAAATTTAGACCAAAATCCAAGAATTTTACCACCATAAAATGTAATTTTTTTTGGAAAAATTAAAGCTGGTAAAAAAAATATACAAATAAAAATAACTCCAAAATAAAAAAAAAATAGAAAAAGTATTCTTTTGATCATTAATTTAAAAGTTAAATAATGTTATTTAACTTTTGTCTTTTTGTTATAATTTTGGTTGAGTTATTATTTACTAAAATTTCTGCTGGTCTTGGTCTTAAATTATAATTTGAACTCAAAACCATTCCATATGCACCTACATCACAAATAACAATAATATCTTTTTGATTTATTTTTTGATACCTGGTGACGTTTAAGAATTTATCAGTAGTTTCACATATTGGTCCAACAAACTCATGATTTTTTGATACCTTTGTTTCATTTATTTTTGAAGGTAGAATTCTATGTTTTGCTCCATACAAAGCTGGTCTTATTAAATCATTCATAGCTGTATCTAATATTACAAAATTTTTTGAATTTGTTTTTTTTATATATATAATTTTTGAAATTAAATACCCAGCGTTACCGACAATTGATCTCCCAGGCTCAAAAATTATGTTTGAATTATTTTTTATCAAAAAAGATTCTATTAGTTTATTATATTTTGAATAATTCAATTTTTTAAATTTATTCTCATATTGTATACCCATTCCACCACCCAAATCTATATACTTAAACTTAAATTTTGATTTTTGAATTATTTTATTAACTACATTCAACATATTTTTATAAGGTATATGACTCGTAATTTGACTTCCAATATGTACACTTAAACAAATAATATTAATATATTTTGAGTTTTTATATTTTTTAAGAACCTCTAAAAATTTTTTTTCTGTTAAACCAAACTTATTTTCTTTTTTTCCTGTAGAAATTTTTTTTAAAGTTTTAGCATCCGTATCTGGATTTAATCTAATACCTATATTTATTTTTTTTTTATTTTTTTTTGCAATTTTTTCAATTTCAATAATTTCATTTTCTGATTCAGTGTTTATTAATAGAATTTTTTTACTTATAGCAAATTTAAGTTCTTCTATAGTTTTACCTACACCAGAAAAAACAATTTTTTCTGGTTTAATTTTAGCCTTTAAAGCAGCTAATAGTTCTCCTTTTGAAACTACATCGGCACCTAATCCAAATTTATGAATTATACTTAAAATATTTAAATTAGAGTTAGACTTTACTGAAAAACAAATTAATGGATTTATAGTTTTAAATTTCTTTTTAAAATTATTGATATTATTTTTTATTTTATCATATGAGTAAACATACGAAGGAGTTCCAAATTTTTTTGCTATTTTTTCGGCACTTACATTCTCTATATAGAATTGCCTTTTTTTATATTTCATTAAATAATTTTTTTTAGATTAATAAATATATTTTTACTCTCTTTATATTCTGGGTCAGATTTTTTTCCACATGAAACAATAAAAGTTAGAACAATAAGAATTAATAGAATTTTTTTTTTCATTTTGTTTCTTTTTTATACTTTTTTATCATCTTCTTAACATTTTCAAAAGATGTACCTCCATATGATTTTTTCGATTTTACTGAATTTTCTAAATCAAATACTTTTAAAATATCTTCGTTAAGCTTAGGTTCTATTTTTTTTAATTCTTTTATAGTTAATTCATTTAATTTAATCTTTCTTGATTCTGCATAATTTACAATTTTAGAAGTTATTTGATATGCTTTTCTAAATGGTAAGTTATGACATTTAACAATATAGTCTGCTAAATCAGTTGATGTTGTAAATCCAATATTAGCAAATTCATACATTCTTTTTTTATCTGGAGTAAAATTTTTTAATATTTCTATAAGTATTAAAATTGAATTTTTTAGTTGATCAAAAGAATTAAATACTAGCTCTTTGTCATCTTGAAGATCTTTAAAATAAGAAAGAGGTAGTCCTTTTAAAATTGTAAGCATAGAAAATAGATTACCAAAACTATTTCCTGTTTTCCCTCTTAGGTACTCTAGAGGGTCAGGATTTTTTTTTTGTGGCATTATAGAAGATCCAGTAACTATTTTATCGTTAAGCTTGATTAATCTAAAAGCATCAGAATTCCATATTATAAACTCTTCTGCTAGTCTTGAAATATGTATAGAGCAAACTGATACTGAATACAAAAAATCTAAAACAAAGTCTCTGTCTGAAACTGTATCAATTGAATTATGTGTTGGATTTTTAAATTTTAATTTTTTTGATGTATAATTTCTATCGATATTAAAACTTGTTCCTACTAAAGCCGCAACACCTAAAGGATTTTCTAATAAATTTTCTAAATTATTTTGGAATCTTTTCTTATCTCTTTTAAACATTTCTACATAAGCTAATAAATAATGACCAAAAGAAACTGGTTGAGCATTTTTTAGATGCGTAAAGCCTGGCATTATAGTTTCAATATTTTTTTCAGCATCTTTTAAAATAATTTTCAATAAATTATTTAATTGATAAATAATTTCATTAGTTGAACTTCTCAACCAGAGTTTAAAATCAGTAATAACCTGGTCATTTCTTGATCTTCCTGTATGAATGTATCCAGCATCTTCTCCTATAATCTCAAATAATCTATATTCAATATTCATATGAATATCTTCAAGATTAGAATTAAAGATAAATTTTTTTTTTATAATTTCATTTTTTATTCTATTTAATCCCCAAATTAACTTATTTTTAATTTTAAATGATATAATTTTTTGTTTTAATAACATTTCTACATGGGCAATTGATGCATCAATGTCTTCTTTAAATAGTCTTTTATCTACATCAATTGAACTACCAACTTTTTTAAAAATTGATGATGTATCTTTCTTTATTCTTGTATTCCAAATAGCCTTATTGTTTTTATTTTGTACCATGTTATGTAACTATACCCTTTAGAATGAAATTTTTAACATTAAAATTTATTTTAGTTTTTATATACCTAATATCATCAAGCTCATCATATGCAATACAAGAGCCAAATTTAAAAAATCTAGTTATACATAAAGATCCAGTAAAATTAGAAAAAATAAATTTTAAAAACATCCACAATGAAACAATTAATTTAAAAAGGTTTGAAAATTCTCTAGTTATTATAAATTTTTGGGCAACATGGTGCGCTCCATGTATTGAAGAAATGCCATCTTTGGATAGGTTGCAAACGAGCCCAGCTTTTAATAATTTAGAAATAATACCAATAAATATTGGAAGAGATGGAATAGAAAAGTCAAAGAACTTTTATAAAAAATTAAAAATAAAAAATTTAAAAATATATTTTGACAAAGATGTAGAATTAGCAAATCAATTTTTATTGAGGGGATTACCAACTACAGTTTTCATAAATAAAAAAGGAGAAGAGTTTGCTAGAGTAATTGGATTTGTAGATTTTGATGATAAAAAAATTATAAAATGGTTACAGAAATATGACTGAAGTGTTTTTTACCTATGAAATTTAGCTTAGATACAAAAATTATAAAACCAGATAATAATATTAAAAATGCTTTAATTTTGCTTCATGGTTATGGAGGTGATGGTAACGATATAAGCACTTTAATATTAAATTGGAAAAGATTTTTACCTGAAACAATATTCTTTTGTCCAAACGGACATGAAATGTGCCCAATTAATCCGGATGGATTTCAATGGTTTAATCTAGAAAAAGATGATCCATCTTATATTATTGAAGAGACAATAAAAGCGGAGAAAAAATTAAACTATTTTATCAACGAAATTAAATCAGAATATAAATTAAATAATTCAGAAATTTGTATTTCTGGCTTTAGCCAAGGCTGTATGATGTCTATTAATTTAGGTTTGACAGCAGAAGAAAATTTTAATTGTATTGTAGGATTTTCAGGAAAAATAATTAATAAAGAAAATATCTTAAAAAGAATAAAATCAAAAACAAAAATGCTTTTAATTCATGGTGATGAAGATGTTGTTGTTCCACCAAATAGTTTACTTGAAGCAAAAGACTTTCTTATTAGAAATAAAATAAATATTGAAACAAAAATGATCAAAAACTGTGGTCACCACATTTCAGTTGAAGCTTCAAGTATTGCATTAAATTATATAAAAAAAAACTTATATATTTAATAAGTGTTTAATAAATATTTTGTAATATTGATTAATAAAATTATTTAAGTTAATCTTAATTTATGAATAACTCTTTTGATGTAAACATGTCTTTGGAAAAATGTCCGGCACTTGTTTTGAACGCTGATTATAGACCTTTGAGTTATTATCCACTATCTTTATGGAGTTGGCAGGACTCTATAAAATCAGTTTTTTTAGATAGAGTATCAATAGTAAGTTACTACGACAGGATAATTAGAAGTCCCTCATTTAGCATGAAATTACCAAGTGTAATTGCGTTGAAAAGTTACATCAGACCACAAACCAATCCAAATTTTACAAGGTTCAATGTATTTTTAAGAGACAAATTTTCATGTCAATACTGCGGAGATAAAAAAGAATTAACATTTGACCACTTACTTCCAAGGTCAAAAGGTGGTAAAACTAACTGGGACAATGTAGTTACAGCTTGTTCAGCGTGCAACGTACAAAAAGGTGGACGATTGCTAGAATTTTCTGGAATGAAGCTTAATCAAAAACCATATCGTCCAACAACTGAAGATTTACACAGAAATGGAAAAAACTTTCCTCCAAACTTTTTACATAAAAGTTGGATAGATTATTTATATTGGGATGTAGAGCTCGATCCTTAGTTAAATTTTTTCTGAAATGCGTATTGCTATTTTTGATCCAGTTTTGATTATTTTATCCATTATTGAATAAAAACCTTCTTTAGTTGCACCTTCTTCATATGCAATATCTTTGTGATGTAGCTCGTCATCTCTAAATTTAATTATTTTACTTTTAAGCTCTTTTTCATCATTTTTTAGATGGTTAATTTGATTTTGATAATGCTCATCAATGACTTCCTCAACAGATGCTGTACAAAGCATTGCTGCTTTTTTTCCTATTATTGTAGAGCCAAAGCCAAGTCCAATACCCAATATATCCCATAAAGGTAAAAATTTTGTCGGTTTAATATTTCTTCTTTTGATCTCTTTTTCAAAATAATTACAGTGCTCTTTTTCATGAATTTGCATTTCTTCAATTTTTTTTTTTAATTCATCATTTTTTACTATTGTATTTAGAGCTAAAAGCTGCCCTTCATAAATTTTAATTGCCCCTCTCTCTCCAGCATGGTCAACTCTGATAAATTCTTCTATTTTATTTTTATTTGTTTTTTTCATTTTTAATTACTTTCAGAATTAATATAAAAATTATGAATGATAACAAAAAATTTATTGTCGCAAGAGATAGTCCAAAAATTTGAAAATCAACATTTTTACAAGAATTTACTTCTGAATTAAGTAATTCAAGTAATTCATTTTTGTCTATAATTTTTATTGAATTACCTGTACATCCAGAAAATTCACTAAAGATTTCTTGCTCTATTCCAAAATGATATCCCGAAAGCAGAAAACTAGAAAAAAAAGTTATTAACAATAAGTATAGCCAAATCAAATTTTTGAAGTAACTTATTCCTAAGAAAGTTATAAAAATTGCTATTAAATATGGTATTCTTTGATAAATGCATAATTTGCAAGGAGAATACCCTAAGTAAAATTCAATATATAAAGCTATCAATAATGAAATCAAAGAAAAAATAAAAATAATTATATAAAATTTTTTAATTTCAAAAATATTATTCATTAAATTACAATAAAAAATTGCTTAAATATTTATAAACTAGATATGCAAAAATAATTAAAATTACTGATGCAATTATTGATATTTTTAGTAGTTTTTTTTCAATTAATAATTTCATTGTTGGACCAAAATTTCCAATTAAAAAAGCAATTAGAAAAAATCGTGAACCTCTAGTTATTAATGCGACAATTATAAAATATACTAAATTGAAATGAACAAAACCGCTGCTAATAGTTAAAAGTTTAAAAGGTATTGGGGAAAATCCAGCTATAGCAAGCAATGTCATCCAAGCGATTACACCTCCTTCACTTGAAACTTTACTTTTCCAAAAACTTGGATCTACACCATAAAATTCAAAAATTTTAATGCCTACTTCATTAAAAAAAACATAACCAATCAAATATCCTAAGCATGCTCCAAGAACAGAACCAACTGTAGCGATCAAAGCAATTTTAATCCATTCCCTCCTTTTTGCAATTGTCATTGGAATTATTAATACATCAGGAGGTATAGGAAAAATGAAACTTTCTATAAATGAGATAATACCTAAAAAAACTTTTGAACTTTTATGACCTGCTAATTTAATTGATTTTAAATAAAGTTCTTTCAACATATTTTCTTTTAATACAATAATTCTTCTTATACTATTATTTTATAAACAAATTAATGACAATTAAATTAGGGCGAATGGCGGAACTGGTAGACGCGTTGGACTCAAAATCCAATAGTAGCAATACTGTGAGAGTTCGATTCTCTCTTTGCCCACCAAAAAATTATGGATTTAACAAAAATAAATAGTTTAACTGAATTATTTTTTTTTCAATTTGAAAAACAAAAAGATAAAAATAAAATACTTTTATCATCCTTAAAAGAACCCAAAAAAGATTACAGTTGGCAACAAACATTTGAGTCAATAAATAATCTTGCAAATGAATTAAAAAAATATGTAAATAAAGGAGATAGATGTTTATTAATTTCTGAAAATAGACCAGAGTGGTTTATTTCTGATTTTGCAATAATGCTCTCTGAATCCATAACAGTTCCTACGTATACAACTTATGCAGAGAGAGATTATGAATATATAATAAATGATTGTACACCTTCAGTAGTTTTTGTTTCAAACATGGAACAATTCAATAAAGTAAAAAATATAATTAAAAGTAAAAATTTTATAAAAAAAGTATTTTCTTTTGAAAAATTAGGTGAATTAAATGATGATGAGTATGTAAACATTAATAACTTAGATTTAAATAATAAAAATAATAGTTTTAAAATTCAAATTGAAAGAAAAAGTGCTGCTTGTATTATTTATACATCTGGTACTCAAGGTAATCCCAAAGGAGTAATATTAAGCCATGGTGGAATTTTAAATAATTGCGAAGGTGCAATTGAGATTTTGAAACCATTAATTAAAAATTCTCAAACTAGATTTTTGACATGGTTACCCTTATCACATTCTTATGAACATACAGTCCAGTTTGTTCAAATAACAGTTGAAGCTAGAGTATTCTATGCTGAAAGTATTGATAAATTAATTAAAAATATGAATGATTGTAGTCCAGAAATTATGACAGCTGTTCCAAGATTTTATCAAAATCTTTATCAAAAAATTAATAGTAGTTTTAATAAAGCTACTGGAATCAAAAAAATTTTAGTACAAAAAATGTTAAATCTAGGACTTAAAAAAATCAAAAAAGAGCCTTTAAGCTTTTTACAAAAAATTCAAGATAGTGTACTTGAAAAGATTGTAAGAAAGAAAATAAAGGCTCAATTTGGAGGATCATTAAAAACTTTTGTTTCAGGTGGAGGAGCACTGGACAAAGAAATAGGTTTTTTTTTAAATGCCATTGGCTTGCCAACTTTACAGGGATATGGACTTACCGAAACATCTCCCGTTGTAAGTTGTAATCCTATAAATGATATAAGAGTTGAAACAGTGGGTCCCCCATTTAAAGGGAATCAAGTGAAAATAGCAGAAGATGGAGAAATACTTGTTAAAGGTGAAAATGTTATGCTTGGGTATTGGAACAATAAAGAAGAAACAGATAAGGTTTTGAAAAATGGATGGCTTCATACAGGAGATATAGGTATTTTTGAAAATAACTATCTGAAAATAACTGATAGAAAAAAAGATATTATAATTACTCCAGGCGGAGATAATATTTCACCTATTAAAATTGAAAATGAACTAGTTAATTCAGAATTGTTTGAGCAAGCAATTGTATATGGAGATAATAAACCATTTCTAGTTGCATTATTAGTTCTTATCGAAGAAAGAAAGTTATCATCTGAATACGAAATTAAAGATGAAATTGAAAAAATAAATAAAAAATTATCTAAAATAGAAAAAATTAAAAAATATTTTATACTTAACGAAAAATTTTCAATTGAAAATGGAATGCTAACTCCAACTTTAAAGTTAAAAAGATATAAAATTATACAAAAATATAAAAATAATTTAGAAAAACTTTATTAAATTTTTTTTTACAAACAGTTTATTAATCGCTATTTACTTAACTTTTTTCATTGTTTAAAAAAAAGTTATAATTTTTTTTTTTATTAACTTTTACAAAAAATTATGTAATTGACATAACTTATTAAAAAAAATAAAAAAAGAGTAAGAAACGAATCATAAAGATTCGTTTAAAAAAAAGGGAGCTAAAGATGGCTAAAAGAAGAAAAAAAGCTGCTAAAAAGAAAACTAAGAAAAAAGCTAAAAAAGCTAAAAAAAGAAGAAGAAGATAAATTAGTATTCTTTTTAATAAATTACGCTTCTCATGGCAAAAGTTGTGGGAAGCGTTTTTTTTATTCGATAGTTGCTTCTTCTATATCTTCGTTACGTGTTGCTTCAACTTTTTGTACTGGTTTTGGAGTTTGGGTTTCCAGGTTTCTTTTTAAAGCCTTATCCAATTTTTTTTGAGCATCTTGGGTGCTCAATCCAAGAATAATTTGAAATTCTGTCAATATTCTTTCATATGCTTTTTCAAAAAGTTGTCTTTCGCTGTAAGATTGATCAATCATTAAATCATCACCTTTATTTAAATCTCTAACCACTTCAGCGAGGTCATAAATTTTTCCAGAAGAAATTTTAGCTTCATATTCCTGAGCTCTTCTACTCCACATAGATCTTTTAATTTTTGGTTTACTTTTTAAAATACTTATACATTTATTTACTTGGTTTATTGTAGCTAAAGGCCTTAAGTGTGATTGTTTATTAATAGGAACCATTCCGCTCGCTTTATCCTTTTCAAATCTTAGAATATAAGTTTCTACATCTATTCCACCGATATTAATTTTTTTTAATTCTGTTATTTGACCAACCCCATGCTTTGGATACACCACATAATCTTTTACTTTATATTCTTTTTTTTCAGAAGGTTGAGTTTTAATTTTTTTTATTTCAGGTTTTTGTTCAAAACTTTTTGATACTTTCGTATTATCACTTTTACTATCTGAAACTTCTTTATTTTTTTTTTCTTTAATTGCGATTTCTTTTTTATTTACCTTTTTTTTTAAATTTTTTATTTTTTTGACTTTTTTTTTTGTAGTAATTTTTTTAGTAATTTTTTTTTTTGTTTTTTTTTTGTTTTTAAAGGTTTTCTTTAAAATATTTTTGAAATTTATTTTCTTCATTTTTGTATTCTTCGTTATCTGTTGGTGGTTCTTTTTTTTCTGAAATATTTGGCCAAATTTCTGAATATTTTTTGTTTACATCTAACCATTTTTCAGCACTTTCATTTGTGTCTGGTTCAATAGCATCTATTGGGCACTCAGGTTCACAAACGCCACAATCTATACACTCATCTGGTTTTATTACAAGCATATTTTTTCCCTCATAAAAGCAATCTACTGGACAAACCTCTACACAGTCCATCAACTTGCATTTGATACATTTTTCATTAACTATATAAGTCATTATTTTAAATTATTTATTACTTTTTTTTTTATATCTCCCACAATCATTGGGTCCAAGTATAGTAATCCTGTTAATCTTCTCATTAGGTTATTTTCATACATATCAGCATTACTGTCCGAATAAATTATACTCCATAATGTTTCAACAATTTTTATTTTTGAACCTTCATTTAAATTTTTAACTTCTTTTGTAAAATATAAGATTTGATTGGACTCCTTTTCTATTTTCTCAGCTTCTATTAATATACTATCTGCGGATTCATTTTTAGCACCAAGTCTAATAACAGCTTTTTTTATTATTTCCCTTTCTTTTTCAGTATAATTTTCATCAATTCTAGCAACATGAATTAATAAAGCAGCTATTTTACTTAAAGGGTTTTCCATAATTTCCATATTTTCTTTTTTAAAAAAATTAATCATTATTTAAAATTAATATTTTTTAAAACATTAAAAGGATTTTCTTTATTTATAACTTTAGAGGAAATTCTTTTTTTATTATTTTTAGTTGGAGAATATTTAAAATAAGTCTCTTTATTTTTCTCATATGTGTAATAATTCATCTTTCTAATTAATTTTAAAAAATCTTCTTTATTGCAGCCTAATAAATTTAGCATTTCAGGAATTAATTTAATTTCTTTTTCATTTTTTAAATCTATTATTTTTATAAATAATCTTTCTAATATATCTATCCTAACAAAAAAATTGTCAAACTTTTCAAAGCCGCATAGTAACATAAAATCTTTAGAATATTCTTTTCTTTCCTTTAAAAAATTTAACCCAAAAGTTGGTGGTTTTAGATCAAAATATTTTTGGTGAAAATTTTTCCAAAGAGCTATTCTTAAAGAAACTGCGCTAGGTTTAAATAGTTTAAATAAAAAAATATGATATCTGCCAAATTTTACACCTAAATTTCTTAAAATTTTTCTTTCTTCTTGTGCTAATTTTTTTATGAAATCTTTTGCATTTTCTCTTTTAATAACTCCGTTATTCTCATACAATTGATATGCTAATGCTCTAATTGAAGTATTTTGAGTATTAATATTTTTCAAATCAGTTAAACTTTTAAGATCAGAATTAATTTTTGTATTTACCCAACTTTTTATGAATTTAGAGAAATCTGATTTATTATTTCCATCAATCATATCGTCAATAATAAGATTAATCTCAGGGTTTAAATAATCTTTTCCTGGAGATAATTTCGCAATTGGAAAATTTTGCCAATAAATTTTAAAGTCATCCTTTAATTCAATAAGACAAGTTTTTTTAATTTGGTTCATTCTATTTAATATTTCTGGTTCAACGTTTTGCTTCGCTGCTTTTTTTAGTGATTTTATATCTGTATCAAGAGCACCAACTTTAAGGTCAAGTTCCAATTTTAGACCATTTAATTGACCAATAAATTGATTATTAATTAAGACTTTTCTATTTTCTAATATTTCTGTTTTAAATGTTATATCTTGTTTAAGTCCTCTTGCTAACACACTCGCCCTTTTATCTATAAAACTCTTTGTAAGTTCTTCATGTAATCTATCTGATAATTTATCCTCTAAATTTTTAGTTCTTTCTACCCAGTAATCTTGGTTTTCAACCCAATTTACTTTATTTGAGACATATGACCAAGTTCTAACATTTGCAATTCTATTAGATATTGAATCAACATTTCCCTCGAGTTTATCAAGATTTGATAATTGCTGCTTCATATAATTGTTAGTGATTTTTCCCGGTTTCTCTCTTAAAAAATTAAAAACTTTTCCGACTACTTCTAAATGATTTCCGTAAGTTTTTTGAACAAAATCTGGAATTTGACAACATTCCCATAATAATTTTAGTTCATTTTCATTATTATAAACATCTAATTTATCAGTATCTTTTAATATGTTTTTTAAAATTTTTTCGTCTTCACACTCTGGAATTTTTTTCAGCCAAGATTTATTTGGTCTTTCCTCAAGTGATTGAATTAGACTACTACCATTTTTAAAGTTTAAGTTTGAATTTCTCCAAAAAATTGTGTGGATTTCATCAAATTTATGATTTTCTAAAAATTCAACCTCTTCCGAACTTATTTCTCCACAATCTCCAGTAATACCAAAGGTACCATCATTTAAATATCTTCCTGCTCTTCCTGCTATCTGACCAATTTCAGATAGCTTTAGTCTTCTAATTTTTTTTCCATCAAATTTTTTTAAATTTGAGAAAAAAACATTATCAAGATCCATATTAATTCCCATTCCAATAGCATCTGTTGCAATTAAGTAGTCAACATCTCCAGATTGATAAAGACTTACTTGAGAATTTCTTGTTTTAGGACTTAGTGATCCCATTACAATTGCAGCTCCACCTTTTTGTCTTCTTATTAATTCTGCAATCGCATATACTTCCTCTGCTGAAAATGCAATTATTGCACTTTTTCTTTCTATACGTGAAATTTTTTTATGACCAGTATAAATAAGTTTTGATAACCTTTTCTTATTAATAAATTCTATATTTCCGTCTAACTTAGATATTATATTTTTTATAGTATTTGCTCCCATAAACATAGTAAGCTTTTCTCCTCTAAGATTTAATAATCTATCGGTAAATATATGACCTCTTTCATGATCAAAACACATTTGAATTTCATCGATACCAACAAAATCTAAGTTTTTATTTATTGGCATAGACTCTACCGTACATAAAAAATATTTTGCATCTGATGGGATTATTTTTTCTTCCCCAGTTATAAGAGCTACTTTTTTTGGATTAACTTTCTGAACAACTTTATCATATACTTCTCTTGCCAATAATCTTAGGGGAAAACCAATCATTCCTGAGTCAAATGAGAGCATAGTTTCTATAGCTTGAAAGGTTTTTCCAGTGTTAGTTGGTCCAAGAATGGCAGTAATCAATTTTTTTTGCATTTCTATCTTTAGTGTTTTTTAATTTTAAACTACCATATGTTGTAAGTGGCTAAGAACAAAAATAGTATAAAACATGACCGAATCATTGAGGAAAAAGTTCTCATTTTTATTTTTTTATAAAATGACAGTAACATAATTCAAAAAATTTAAATATATATTTTATAATGAAATCAAAAATACTATGGAAAGCTAAAAAGTCACAAAAAAATAAATCCAATTTATTTAGATATGAAAAGTTTTTGTTTTCCAAATATAAATTTAAAATAACTCAAAAGTATCCTAAACTACTGAGATGGAGCATTAATAATCAAAAAAAATTTTGGAACTCTATTTGGGATTTTACTAAAGTCAAAGGTTTGAAGAGAGAAGATTATGAGAAATCAAATATATTTTTTAAAAATAAATTTCTTAAAAATTCTAAACTTAACTTTGCAGAAAATTTATTGTCTAAAAATGATGATAGTAAAGCAATAACTTTTATAAGTGAAAGTGGTATTAAAAAAGTTAGAACATGGAGGGAATTAAATAAAAATGTATTTAAATTAATTACTTTTTTTAAAACCATTAAAATTAAAGAAAAAGATAGAATCGCCGCGTATTTGCCAAATTTAATTGAAACAGTTGAATCTTTTATAGCTACATCGGCTATAGGATCAATTTGGTCATCCTGTTCCCCAGATTTTGGAACGAATGGTGTTATTGAAAGATTTTCTCAAATAAAACCAAAGGTATTAATTATATGCGATAGATATTTTTATAATGGAAAAGAAATCAATGTTATTAAAAGATTACCTTTAATATTAAATAAAATTAAATCAATTAAGCATGTAATAATAATCAACTATCCAGGAAAACAATTATTAAAATTAAATAAAATTAAAAAAGTAAAATATATAAACTGGAATTCTATTATGAAAATTAATCCAAAAAAATTTAAATTTAAAAAGTTTGATTTTGAACATGAATTAGCAATATTATATTCTAGTGGCACTACAGGTAAGCCAAAGTGTATTTGCCACCGATCAGGAGGTGTTTTATTGCAGCATCTTAAAGAACATCAGTTACATAGCGATATTAAGGAAAATGATAATGTATTTTATTTTACTACTTGTGGATGGATGATGTGGAATTGGCTGGTAACTGCTTTAGCATCAAAAGCATCAATAGTTCTTTTTGAAGGATTTCCAATGTATAAAAGGAGCGATCTATTAATTAAGTTAGCAAATGATGAAAAAATAACATTATTTGGAGTTAGTGCAAAATATATAGACTCACTGAATAAATCGAACATTTTAAACAAAAAAAAGTATAAGTTAACAAAACTAAGAACAATTTGTTCTACTGGCTCACCTTTATCTGAGGATGGTTTCAATTTTATATATAAAAAAGTTAAATCAAATGTTCATCTTGCCTCAATATCTGGAGGAACTGATATCGTTTCATGTTTTGTACTTGGAAATATTTATGAGCCAGTTATTGCAGGACAAATTCAGAATAAAGGTTTAGGCATGAACGTTGATATATTTGATGATTATGGAAAATCAATTAAAAACAAGAAAGGTGAATTAGTTTGTAAAAATGCATTTCCAACAATTCCTTTAAAATTTTGGAATGATAAAAATAATATAAAATTCAAACAGGCATATTTTAATAAATTTAATAATGTTTGGCATCATGGTGATTATGCAGAAGTTAAAAATTCTGGTGGATTTGTAATATATGGTAGGTCAGACACAACTTTAAATCCTGGAGGAGTAAGACTTGGTACATCAGAAATTTATTCAGAGGTAGAAAAATTTAAAGAAATAAAAGAGTCTATAGTTATAGGACAGTCCTGGGATAATGATATTAGAATTATTCTTTTTATAATAATGAATCAAAATTATAAATTTAATGATAAATTGGTTAAAAAAATTAAATCTCAAATTAAAATAAATGCATCGCCCAGACATGTTCCTAATAAAATTCTTAATGTTAAGGATATTCCAAGAACAAAAAATGGAAAAATAGTTGAACTAGCTGTAAAAAATATCATTGAAGGAAATGAAATAAAAAATAAAGAAGCACTAGCTAATCCAGAAATTCTAAATGTATTTAAAAATATAAAGGAACTAAAATATTAGAATTAACCACCAGGTCCAAAACTAGATATATTTTTATTTAATTTCTTCCATACACCAGATGCTGAAGCAATTAGTTTTGAGTTAGATTCTAAATAACAAATCAAAAAAACCATTGATTTTGTAATTTTTTGAATTTTAGTAAATCCTTTTATTTCATCTCCATTTTTTGTAGCGCCAATGAATTTAATATCTAAAGATATGGTTACACATGGTGTATTATTACTTGCTCTATGAGCCGCAGTACCTGACCCTGCATCAATGATTGAGCAAATGTAACCTCCATGAGTAATGCCTGCAGAATTTAATTTGTTTTCGTCAATAGTAGCTTTAAATTCAAATTCTGTATCCGAAATTTTTCTAAAAAGAATTCCACCATTATGTTTCATAAATCCTGGTTTATTACTAATTTGCTCAAATTTATCTGTCATAAACCTAAATTAATATTGTGATTAAAGATAAAATAAAAAAAATTATAATAAAAAAAATAATAACTGAGTTTTGCAAAGATATTTTCATAATTTTGGTGGGCCGCGAAGGACTTGAACCCTCAACCTCAGAGTCCGTAGCTCTGCGCTCTATCCAATTGAGCTAGCAGCCCTTAATAGCAATATAGATGAATAAGAAAAAATTTAAACAGTAAATTTAAATATTTAAATAATTCTATATCTTTTCTTTAAAAGTAACTTTTGTATCCAAAATCTACTATCTATGTTTTTATTTTTATTAGATAGGGTAAATTTAATAATAAAATGTGTTAACTTTATCAACATAGCAGAATTTACGCATTTAAGATTGACTAAAAAGAGATATAAATATGTCTGAAATAAAACTTTTATTTAATTTTAATAAGTTTTTTTATAAATATTGATATGATTAGTAAAATAATTGTTCCTGATATTGGTGATTTTGAAAATGTGGAAATCATAGAAATCTTAGTAAAATCAGGGGACAAGATAAAAAAAAATGACTCAATTGTAACTTTAGAGAGCGATAAATCAAGCGTTGAGGTGCCTTCCACTGAGGATGGTGTAGTTGAAAATATAATTGTAAAAATTGGTGATAAGGTTTCAAAAGGTGATGTTCTTATTTCACTTTCAGCAGATACAACTAAAGATGAAAAAATAAAATCTGATAAGAATAAATTACCTACAGATACCGAAAAAATTATAAAAGAAGCGGAAAAGACTTTAGAAAAAAAAGAAGAAAAAATCATTAAAAGTAATATTGACAAGAAAGAAGATAAAATTACTCAAATATCTAAAAGTGGTGATATAGATCCAATCGAAACAAGCGAATGGCTTGAATCTCTTTCTGCTGTTTTAGAAAAAGATGGAAAAAATAGAGCACAATTTTTAATTAAACAACTTATTGAACATTCTTATAAAGAAGGATCTGATCTAATATTATCTAGAAATACTCCTTATATTAATACTATTAAACCAGAAGAAGAGAAAAAATCTCCAGGAGATCAAAATTTAGAGAGGAAAATTAGATCTTTAATTAGATGGAATGCAGCTGCTATGGTTGTTAGAGCAAACAAAAAAAATCCTGAACTTGGTGGTCATATTGGAACATTTGCATCTGCCGCTACTTTATATGATGTAGGAATGAATCATTTTTGGAGAGCAAAAAATAATAGATTTGGTGGAGATTTAATTTATTTTCAAGGTCACAGCGCACCAGGAATGTATGCAAGAGCTTTTCTTGAAGGTAGAATTAGTGAAAAAGAATTAGATCACTTTAGGCAGGAAGTGAAGCCAGGAGGTTTATCTTCTTATCCTCATCCTTGGTTGATGCCTAAATTTTGGCAATTTCCTACGGTGTCAATGGGTCTGGGACCAATAATGTCAATCTATCAAGCTAGATTTAATAAATACTTAATTAATAGAGGATTGTTAAAAGATGAAGGAAGAAAAATTTGGTGTTTTCTCGGAGATGGAGAAACTGATGAGCCTGAATCTTTAGGAGCTATTGGATTAGCAGCAAGAGAAAAACTAGATAATTTAATTTTCGTAGTAAACTGCAACCTTCAAAGATTAGATGGACCAGTTAGAGGTAACGGAAAAATTATTCAAGAACTTGAGGGAATTTTTAGAGGCGCAGGTTGGAATGTAATCAAAGTTATTTGGGGTTCTTATTGGGATCAATTATTATCTAAAGATAAATCTGGTTTATTGATTAAAAGAATGGGTGAGGCAGTAGATGGAGAATATCAAGCATTCAAGGCAAAAGGTGGAAAATATGTAAGAGATAATTTTTTTGGAAAATATCCAGAACTATTAGACATGGTATCCCAAATGACTGATAGAGATATTTGGAAACTTAATCGAGGTGGACACGATCCACACAAAGTTTATGCTGCTTACCATGCTGCCATGCAGAACGAAGGTACACCAACCGTAATTCTTGCTAAAACTATCAAAGGTTATGGAATGGGCAAGTCAGGAGAAAGCATGAACACAACGCACCAACAAAAAAAATTAGATGAAGAAGATTTGTTGTATTATAGAGATAGATTTGATGTGCCTTTAACCGATGAACAAGTAAGAAATATCCAATATTATAGACCTGACGATAACTCACCAGAAATAAAATACTTAAAAGAATGTAGAATTAAATTAGGTGGAAACTTACCGGAAAGGTCATCATTTGCTAAAGCAATAAAAACACCACCACAAGATATATTTGCAAAAATGAAAGAATCTACAGGTGAAAAAGAAATGTCTACAACAATGGTATTAGTTAGAATGTTAACAAATCTTATGAGGGATAAAAATGTAGCTCCAAGACTTGTTCCGATTATTCCAGATGAAGCCAGAACTTTTGGTATGGAGGGTTTGTTCCAAAAAATAGGAATATATGCTCACGAAGGTCAGAAATATGAACCAGTAGACTCAGAACAATTAAGTTCTTATCGTGAGGATATAAAGGGCCAAGTTTTAGAAGAAGGAATAACCGAAGCTGGCGCTATTTCATCCTGGATTGCAGCTGGCACATCTTATGCAAATCATGATATCTCAATGATACCAATATATATATTTTATTCCATGTTTGGTTTTCAAAGAACCGGTGACTTTATTTGGGCTGCAGGAGATAATCAAACAAGAGGATTTTTAATTGGAGCAACTGCAGGACGTACAACATTGTCAGGAGAAGGTCTTCAGCATGGTGATGGACATAGTCATGTATTGTCTTCTGTAGTTCCAAATTGTATTTCATATGATCCGACTTTTTCTTATGAATTAGCTGTAATTTTTAGAGAAGGTTTAAGAAGAATGTATGAAAAAAGAGAAAATATTTTTTATTATATTACTACAATGAATGAAAATTATACTCATCCTGAAATACCAAAAGAAAAAAATATAGAAGAAGATATTTTAAAAGGAATGTATAAATTTAAAGAATTTAATAAAAATAAAAAAACTAAAATTCAATTATTAGGCTCCGGTGCAATACTCAGAGAAATTATTGCTGCTGCAGAAATATTGGAAAAAGATTACAAAATAGATAGTAATGTATGGAGTGTAACAAGTTATAACGAGCTTAGAAAAGAAGCTGTAGAGGTTGAAAGATATAATTTGCTTAATCCAGATAAAGCAAACAAAAAAAGCCACTTAGAAAAATGCCTTTCTTCAACTGAAGGCCCAATAGTTTCGGCTTCAGACTATATAAGGTTAAATTCAGATCAAATTAGGCCTTTTACTAGAAAAAGTTTTTATTCTCTTGGTACAGATGGATACGGAAGAAGCGATACTAGAAAAAATTTAAGAAAGTTTTTTGAAGTTGATAAACAACATATCGTAGCCTATTCTCTTAGTGTTTTAGCCAAAGAACAATTAATACCATCAAAATATGCAAGCGAAGCTATAAAAAAATATAACATTGACCCGAATAAAACAATCCCTACAAAGCTATAAATTATGTCGGAAAATAAAAAAATATTTGCTACACCTAAAGTAAGAAAATTTGCTAGAGAACTTGGGGCAAATATAACTGAGATTAAAGGATCAGAAAGATTAGGAAGAATAACTGAAGATGATGTTAAAAATTTTGTAAATAAAAATTTAAATAAATTTAATACAAAAGAAGATATTAAAGTTAAATCTGAATTTAATCATTCCGATTTTGGTGATATTGAGATAAAAGATATTCCTAGGATAAAAAGATTAGCCGCTCCACACCTTTCAAATTCTTGGAATACAATACCACATGTTACTCATCATGATGAAGTAGATATAACTGAGCTAGAGGATTTCAGAGCAAAATTAACAGATCCAGTATCTGGTGAAAAAATTAAAATTACGCCTCTCGCCTTTGTAGCAAAAGCATTAACTAATAATCTAAAGAAATTTCCTACATTCAATTCTTCCATTGACGATATCAACGAAGGTAAGATTACTTTGAAAAAATATATTCATATAGGCATTGCTGTTGATACACCTCATGGGTTAATGGTTCCGAAAATACGAAACGTGGATCAAAAGAAAATAAAAGAAATTGCAGAAGAATTAAAAAACGTAAGTGAACTTAGTAGAAATTTAAAAATAAATAAAAAGGAATTTTTTGGAGGATCAATAACCATAACAAGTCTAGGAGGTATTGGTGGTACTTATTTTACACCTATAATAAATTATCCCGAAGTTGCAATTCTTGGTGTAGGTAGATCATATAAAAAACAAATTTTTATAAAGGATAAGTTTCTTGCAAGAACAGTGTTGCCAATATCACTTTCATATGACCATAGAATTATAGACGGAGCAGAAGCAGCTAAGTTTTGTAATTTATTAAAAGAAAATTTAGGAAAAAATTTTGCTTATAATTTAGCCTTTTAATTCAGTATATGTCGAAATCCTTATCATTAATTAGTGCATTACTTTGCACATTTATTTGGGGAACAACATTTATTGCTCAAGATACTGGAATGGATAAAATAGGACCTCTAACATTTAATGGAGCAAGATTTCTTATAGGTTTTTTATCTATAATTCCAATTGCTCTAATTTATGAAAATTCAAAAATTATTAAGCAAATAAATAATAATAGAATTGAATTTTTTAAACTACTTTTCTGGATTGGCTTATTTTTATTTTTAGGCACATTTGTCCAGCAAGCTGCACTACTTTATACAGACATTGCTAATGCAGCATTTTTCACTGTTTTCTACGTACCTATGGTTCCAATAATACTTTATATATTCTATAAAAAAAAAATACACTGGAGTATATGGCCCTCTGCAATTTTATGTGTTGTAGGAGTTTATTTATTGAGTGACTTTTCTAATGCAACAGTAAGATTTGGTGATAGCTTGGTTATATTATGTGCATTTTTTTGGGCTCTTCATATAATTTTTATTGGTAAATTTATTAAAATTTTTGATATACCATTATTTTTTGGAGCGCTCCAGGCACTCGTTGTAGCTTCATTTTCATTCTTGTTTGGCTTTTTCTTTGAAGACATATCATTTGTAAATATTTTAAATGAGTCGGTATCAATAATATATGCAGGTGTATTATCAGGTGGGATTGCTTTTACTTTGCAAATATATGCTCAAAAAAATATTGCTCCATCTCCATCAGCAATTATCTTTTCTTTAGAGAGTGTATTTGCAGCTATAGCTGCCTGGATAATTTTAAATCAATATTTAGAGATTGATAATATAATTGGTTGCGTATTAATTCTTGCTGGTGTCATTTTTTCACAAATATTACCTGAAGTAAAAAAAACTAATAATAGATAATTGAAAAAATTATTATAGATAAAATAATCCTATAAATTACGAAGAATTTTAAAGAAAACTTTTTTGTATAAATTAAAAAATATTTAATTGTTAGATATGAAAAAATAAAAGATAATATTATTGAAAAAATAAGAAATAAATTAAATTCTAAATTTTCATTCACTGCATCTTTTAAAGATAGAACACTTGCTCCCATTAAAGCTGGGATAGATAAATAAAAAGATATTTTTGTTGAGTCGTGTCTATCAAAATTTAAAAATCTACCAGCTGTGATTGTTATTCCAGCTCTACTTACTCCAGGTATAATTGCAAGAATTTGCAGCATTCCAATAATTAAAATATTTTTAATTGTTAAATCTTTTTCTATATTTTTTTTAATTTTAAAAGTATCTGCAAAATATATTAAAATACCAAAAATTAATGTAGTCCATGCAATTAGTTTTAGATTTCTTAAAGAATAAATTATACCTGTTGAATAAAAAATATATCCAACTATTATTAATGGAATTGAACCAATTAAAAGTAAGTTGAATAATTTTTTATCATTTGAAATATTTAATAGTTCTTTTTTAAAATAAAATATTATTGCAAGTAATGATCCAAAATGTAATCCAACATCAAAAATTATAGATTGATTTGAAAAATCAATTATATTTGAAAATATTATTAGATGAGCAGAGGAACTGACTGGTAAAAATTCTGAAATTCCCTGAATAATTGATAAAATAAGTATTTCTAAAAAGTTTGAAATCATTTTGATTTAATTTTTCCTAAACAATATAAATTAAAAATAAAGCATTTACTTAAATGCATAACAGTGATGCAGTTTAGTTAAAAACCTTAGATAATATGGCAAATATTAGATATTATAGTCAGTATTTATTACCTATTTACCTATTTATCCATTAAAATTATACTATATGTTGATCCAGATATGACAGATAAAATGCTTAAATTTGTGCAATTAGGTCAGCAAAATCCACCTAAAAGAGAGGTTTTAGATCGTAAGGAGGATTTTAATGAGATTTATAAAGAGTTTATATATGAAAAAGCAAAAGAACAATCGAGTAGATGTTCTCAGTGTGGGGTTCCTTTTTGTCAAGTTCATTGTCCTTTAAGCAATAATATACCCGACTGGCTAAAACTTACTGCAGAAGGAAGGCTTAAAGATGCTTATGAATTAGCACAAAGTACGAATAACATGCCCGAAGTTTGTGGAAGAATTTGTCCACAAGATAGATTATGTGAGGGAAATTGTGTAATTGAAAAATCAGGACATGGGACAGTTACAATAGGATCAATAGAAAAATTTATTACAGAAAACGCGTGGGAGAACAAATGGGTTGAACCTATAAAGGTTAGAATGGAGAAAAGGCAATCTGTAGGAATAATAGGTGCTGGACCAGCAGGACTTGCTTGTGCAGAACAATTAAGAAAACAAGGTTATCAAGTAACAATTTATGATAGATACGACCGTGCTGGAGGCCTTCTTATATATGGTATTCCAAATTTTAAATTAGAAAAATTTGTAGTTGAGAGAAGAACAGATCTTTTAAAAAAAGGAGGCATTAAATTTATCCAAAATTTTGAAGTCGGAAAGGATGCAACATTAAACGAACTAAAAGAAAAACATGATGCAATACTTATTGCTACTGGAGTTTATAAATCTCGAGAAATAGAAATTCCTGGTAGTGATTTAGAAAATATTTTTCCAGCAATGGAATTTTTAACTGCATCAAATAGAAAAGGCTTAGGAGATAAAGTAAAACAATTTGATAATGGTAAATTAAATGCAGAAGGAAAAGATGTTATTGTGATTGGTGGTGGGGATACAGCAATGGATTGTGTTAGAACTTCTGTTAGACAAAATGCAAAATCAGTAAAATGCTTATATAGGAGGGATAGAGGGAATATGCCAGGATCAGCGAGAGAAGTTTTTAATGCAGAAGAAGAAGGTGTTGAATTTGTTTGGCTGTCTAGCCCAAAAAAATTTAAAGGAACAACCAAAATTGAAAATGTATTAGTCGATAAAATGAAACTTGGTGATCCTGATGAGAGTGGAAGAAGAAAACCAATTATAGAAAGTAATTCAGAATTTAATTTAAAGGCAGATATTATAATCAAAGCTCTAGGATTTGATCCTGAGGATCTGCCAAATCTTTTTAAAGATAAAAATTTAAAAGTTAGCAAATGGGGAACAATAAAAGTTGATTTTGATACAATGGAAACAAATTTACCAGGAGTATTTGCAGCAGGAGACATCATAAGGGGAGCCTCTTTGGTTGTTTGGGCAATTAGAGACGGAAGAGAAGCAGCAATTTCTATTAAAAATTTCTTAGAAAAGAAAGAAAGTAAAAAAGCAAAGGTTGCATGATAAAAAATTATAAAAAAAATCTAAAAATTTTAGAGAAAAATCATGTTTATTCTAAAAGTATGGAGCATGATGCATGTGGAGTTGGCTTGGTTGCTTCTACAGATGGGAAAAAATTAAGAAAGATTGTAGAGTATGGAATTGAAGCTTTAAAAGCTGTATGGCACAGAGGAGCAGTTGATGCTGATGGCAAAACAGGAGACGGAGCAGGAATTCATGTTGAAATTCCTTATGATTTTTTTGAAGAAAAAATAGAAACTAAAGGACATAAACACGATAATTCTGAGATATGTGTCGGAATGATTTTTTTACCTAGAGATAATTTTAATGTTCAAGAAAGCTGCAAGACTGTCGTTGAAAAAGAACTTACTAAATCAAATTTTAAAATTTATGGATGGAGACAAGTTCCAATAAACACCAAGGTTTTGGGAGATAAAGCAAATAGTAACAGGCCTGAAATTACTCAAATACTTTTTAAGCATAATGATAAAAAAATAGTAGATAAGAACTTAGAAAGAAAACTTTATGAGATTAGAAGAAAAATTGAAAATGAAATTATAAAAAGCAACTTAGAGGGATTTTATATATGTTCTTTAAGTTCTAAGTCGATAATTTATAAAGGAATGTTTTTAGCTGAGGCATTGTCCGATTTTTATCCCGATCTAAATGATAAAAGATTTATATCAAGATATGCAATTTTTCATCAAAGATTTTCGACAAACACTTTTCCAAGTTGGGATTTAGCGCAGCCTTTTAGAGCAATAGCTCATAATGGTGAAATAAATACTTTTAGGGGAAATTGTAACTGGATGAAAGTTCATGAAGATGAAATGGAGAGTCAACTATTTGAAAACATAGAGAATTTAAAACCAGTAATACAGCCAGGTGCCTCTGACTCGGCAGCTTTAGATAATGTTTTTGAATTATTAAATATTTCAGGCCAGTCTGCACCTTTAGCAAAATTAATGTTAATTCCAGATGCATGGTCTAAAAAAAGTAAAATTTTACCTAGAGATCATCAAAGATTATTTAATTTTTTGAATAGCACAATGGAACCTTGGGATGGCCCAGCAGCAATAGCTGCTACAGATAATGAGTGGGCAATCGTAGCCAACGATAGAAATGGTCTTCGTCCTTTGAGATATACTATTACAAAAGATAAACTTCTTTTTGCAGGATCTGAGACTGGAATGATCGAATTAGATGAAAAAAAAATTATCTCTAAAGGAAGATTGGGGCCTGGTGAAATTATTGGATTAAGAATAAATAAGGGTAAGGTTTTTAATAACAGTGAAATTAAAAATTATTTAGCCAAAGAATTTAAACATTTTAATAGCCAAATAATTGATTTAGATAAAAAAATTAAAATCGATAAGGAAAAATTTATTTTTTCTGGGGCAGATTTAAGAAAAAGACAACATGCTTTTGGAATAAGTATTGAAGACCTTGAAATGATTCTTCATCCAATGGTAGAGGATGCCAAAGAAGCAGTTGGCTCTATGGGAGACGATACTCCACTAGCTGTTCTATCTGATAGGTATAGACCGCTGTACCATTTTTTTAGACAAAATTTTAGCCAAGTTACAAATCCTCCTATTGATTCATTAAGAGAAAATAAAGTTATGAGTTTAAAAACAAGATTTGGAAATTTAGGTAATATTTTAAATTTTGATAAACTAACCAAAAATAATATTTATGTTTTAGAAAGTCCTATTTTATCAAATTCACAATTTGAAAAATTTACAAAATTTTTTGGAAAAAATTCTAAAATTATTGATTGTACTTTTCCCCACAATAACTCTCTTGTAGAATCTTTAGAAGAAATTTTAAAAGAATCTGAAATAGCGGTTAGACAAGGAGCAACACAATTAATATTAACAGATATAAATATATCTGAAGAAAAAGTAGCAATTCCAATGCTTTTGTGTGTTGGTGCTATAAATAAGTATTTAATTACAAAAAAACTAAGAGGCTATGTTTCTATAAATGTACAAACCGGTGAAGCTTTAGATACTCATTCATTTGCAACAATTTTAGGTGTTGGGGCAACTACTATTAATCCATATTTAGCTTTAGATAGCCTATATCAAAGGTATGAGAAAAAACTTTTTGGAAAACTCAATTATGAAGAATGTATAGAAAGATATATTAAATCAATAAATTTTGGTCTTTTAAAGATAATGTCTAAAATGGGAATTTCAGTTTTAAGTTCTTATAGAGGTGGATGCAATTTTGAAGCTCTTGGACTTAGCAGAACAATTGTTTCAGAATATTTTCATGGAATAACTTCAAAAATTTCGGGTATTGGATTAGTTGGAATAGAACAGAAGGTAAAAGATATTCATAAAGAAGCATTTCAAGGCAATGATAATGTTTTACCAATTGGAGGAATTTATAAATACAGAAAAAATGGAGAAACTCATCAATATCAAGGTAAATTAATTCATTTACTTCAAAGTGCAGTAACTAACAATTCGTATGATACTTATAAAAAATACACGAAAGGAATTTATAATCTTCCACCTATCAACATAAGGGATCTGATAGATTTTAGAACAAGATATTTAAAATCTTCAATAAATATTTCTGAGGTTGAGCCAGTAACAGAAATATTAAAAAGATTTGGAAGTGGTAGCATGTCTCATGGAGCTTTATCAAAAGAAGCGCATGAAACTTTAGCTATTGGAATGAATAGAATTAAAGGTGCCTCATGTAGTGGCGAAGGTGGAGAAGATGAAAAAAGATTCACGCTATTAAAAAATAATGATAGTGCAAATTCAAGAGTAAAACAAATTGCATCGGCAAGATTTGGAGTAACAATTAATTATTTAAATAATTGTAATGAGATAGAAATAAAAATTGCACAAGGAGCAAAACCTGGTGAAGGTGGACAGCTACCAGGTTTTAAAGTGACTGATGAAATTGCTAAATTAAGATACTCTACACCTGGAGTTACACTAATATCACCACCACCTCACCATGATATTTATTCTATAGAAGATTTAGCCCAATTAATTTATGATTTAAAACAAGTTAATCCAAAAGCTAGAGTTGCAGTTAAACTGGTTGCATCATCAGGAATAGGTACAATAGCTGCAGGAGTTGCTAAAGCTAAAGCAGATATAATTTTAATTTCAGGTCATAATGGTGGAACGGGAGCAACACCTCAAACGAGTGTAAAATATGTTGGAATACCATGGGAAATGGGATTGACAGAAGTTAATCAGGTTTTGATTTTAAATAATTTAAGACATTCTGTTACTTTAAAAACTGATGGTGGAATAAAAACTGGAAGAGATGTTGTTATTGCTGCAATGATGGGAGCAGAAGAATATGGTGTTGCTACCACAGCATTAGTTGCAATGGGATGTATTATGGTTAGACAGTGTCACTCAAATACTTGTCCAGTAGGAGTTTGCACTCAAGATGAAAAATTAAGAGAAAAATTTAGTGGCACGCCTGAAAAAGTTGTAAATCTATTTAATTTTATTGCTAAAGAAGTAAGAGAAATATTAGCTGATTTAGGTTTTAAAACATTAAATGATATTATTGGAAGAACAGATTTATTAAAACAAGTTAGTACAGGCTCTTCTAATTTAGATGATTTAGATTTACATCCACTTTTTATTTTACCCGACCCTGGTAATCATAAAAGATATTGTGAAAAAAAATATATTAACCAGATCCCTGATACTTTGGATCAGCAAATACTGCCTAAAATTGAAGATAAAATTGGAATTAAAAAGGTAATTGAAAATGAGTTTAATATAAAAAATATTCATAGAGCAGTTGGCACCAGAATATCTTACCATTTATTACAAAAATATGGTCATCAGAAATTAGAAAAAGATTTTTTAACCTTAAAGTTTAAAGGTTCAGCTGGACAATCATTCGGAGCATTTGGAATTAAAGGTTTAAAACTTATACTTGAGGGTGATGCTAATGATTATGTTGCTAAAGGTTTGTCTGGAGCTTCAATTTCAATTAAATTATCAAAAGAAAGTAATTTAATTTCAAATCATAATACAATTATTGGAAATACAGTATTATATGGAGCAACATCAGGAGAATTATTTGCTTCAGGAAAGGCCGGTGAAAGATTTGCTGTTAGAAACTCAGGCGCAACTACAGTTATAGAAGGATGTGACTCAAATGGTTGTGAATATATGACAGGAGGAAATGTAGTTATTCTTGGAGAGGTGGGAGATAATTTTGCAGCGGGAATGACAGGTGGAATGGCATTTATTTATGATGAAAAAAATGAATTTGAAAAAAAAGTTAATCCAGAAACAGTCATATGGCAAAGAGTTGAAACTGAATATTGGAAAAATTTATTAAAAAATTTAGTTCAGAAACATTTTGAAGAAACAAACTCAAAAATAGCTAAAAAAATTATTTCTAATTATACAAACGAGATAAATTATTTTTATCAGGTATGTCCAAAAGAAATGTTGGATAAAATTGATAATCCTGTAACGATCAAAGATAAGATTGATGTTGCTATCTAAATAGAATTAGAAATAATATTATTTAATTCCTTTGTAATTTTACTCAAGTTTCTTTTTGATGAGAGACTATGGTCACCATTATTGATAATTAATAATTTTTTGTAAGCATTTTTAAAAACTTTAAGAACTTTTTTAGAATAATTTACTGGAACAACCTCATCTTTTTTTCCATGTATCATAGTAACATAAATTTTATTTTTAATTTTTTTATTTAAAATTCTATTTTTTTTTCCATCCTTAATTAATTGATATGATATTGGATATTCATAATTTCCATGTTTTAGATTATAAATTCCCTTTTTTCTAATTTCATTTTTCATTTTATTGTTAAATTTTTTCCAAATTAAATTTTCTAAGAATTCAGGTGCAGATCCTATCCCTAAAAAACCCAAAATTTGATTATTAAAAAATTTAAATTGATTTAGAGATATCCAGGAACCCATACTTGAACCAACAAGAATAAATTTATTTTTTTTTACAATTCTTTTAATTGATATTCTTACTTCGTTTGTCCATCTAGTAATATTTCCTTTTGTAAATTTTCCTGTAGATTTTCCATGACCAGAATATTCCATAGCAAGAAAACCTATCTTTTTACTATTACAGAATTTTAATATTTTTTTTGGCTTTTCACCTTCTAAATCAGACATAAAACCATGAAGAAAAACAACATAGGGCTTTTTTTTGTATTTATTGATCAAATACCTAATTTTCTTAGATGGAGATATTTTTAAAAATTTATATTTATTCATTAAAGTTTATCTGAGTAAATTCTTAATATATAATTCTATCAAATGTCATCTAAATTAAAAGTTTTACAAGTTATTCCAAAATTAGGTTATGGGGGCGCTGAAACTGGATGTTATGATTTAGCTCATTATTTACATGAGCAGAATGCCAAATCATACATAGTAACCAGCGGTGGTCCTTTATTAAAATATATAGATAAAAAAAAAGTAAAATTAATAAGGCTTCCTGTTCAAAGTAAAAATCCTATTCTTATTTTTTTAAACTCAATTATTTTAATAATTATTATTTTGTTTTCTGGAATAAATATTGTTCATGCTAGAAGTCGTGCTCCTGCATGGTCATCTTTTATTGCTTGTAAGATTACCAGAAGAAAATTTGTTACAACATTTCACGGAACTTATAATTTTAATAGTTCAATCAAAAAATTTTATAATTCTGTGATGGTAAAATCTGACTTGATAATTGCAGGATCAAACTTTATTTTTTCTCATATAAATGAAAATTATTCTAATTATTTAAATAAGAATCAAAAATTATTAACTATTTTTAGAGGTATAAACATAGATTACTTTGATTCAACAAAAATAAAAAGTAATGATGAATCAAAACTGATGAATGAATGGAAATTAGATAAAACTTTAAGTTTTTATCAGAAAAAAATTATTCTTTTTCCAGGTAGATTAACTTCATGGAAAGGGCATGAAATGTTTATTGAATCTTTAAATATATTTAAACAGAAAAACCCAGAAAAATTATTTTTTGCAATTATTTTAGGTAGTGATCAAGGAAGAAAAATATATAAGAAAAAAATTCAAAGACTAGTTGAACAATATAGATTAATTCAGGATATATTATTCATTGATAATTGTGAAAAAATGCCCTTAGCCTATAAAATAGCTAATATTGTTACAAATTGTTCTATAGAACCTGAAGCTTTCGGAAGAGTAGCGGTGGAAGCTCAAGCAATGGAAAAAGTAATAGTTGCAAGCGATATTGGTGGTTCAAAAGAAACAATAATTGATAACAAAACTGGTTTTTTATTTAAAGCTGGAGATGCAAATGCTTTAAGTGAAAAATTGGCACATATATTTGAATTGGATGAAACAACGTTGAAATCTATGGGTATTGAGGGTAGAAAAAATGTAATAAAAAAATTTAATGTTGAAAAAATGTGTTTTTCTACTTATTCAGAATATATAAAGCTAATATCATAAATGCCTAATATAAAATTACCAGATGGAAATTCAATTAGCTTTGAAAAAAAAGTTAATGGATTGCAAATAGCAGAGAAAATTAGTAAATCGCTATTAAAGCAAGCATTGGTCATTAGTGTTGATGGAAATTTAAGAGATTTGAATTACGAAATAGATAAAGATAGTAATGTTAAAATTCATACAGCTAAAGATAAAGAAGGACTAGAAACAATAAGACATGATACAGCACATGTTTTAGCAATGGCTGTACAAGAACTTTTTCCTGGTACACAAGTTACTATTGGACCAGTAATTGATAATGGATTTTATTATGACTTCGCAAGAAAAAAACCATTTACAGAAGAAGATTTGCGAAAAATTGAAAAAAAGATGTTAGAAATTGTAGAAAGAGATGAGCCTACTCATAGAGAAGTTTGGAAGCGTGACAGAGCAGTCGAACATTTTAAAAAAGCTGGAGAGCTTTATAAGGCTGAAATAATTAAAGATATACCAAAAGATGAAGAGGTTTCAGTTTATTTTCATGGAAAATGGCATGATTTATGTAGAGGCCCCCATCTAACGTCTACTGGAAAAATTGGAAAATTTTTTAAACTCATGAAAGTTTCTGGAGCTTACTGGAGAGGTGACTCTAAAAATGAAATGCTTCAAAGAATTTATGGAACAAGCTGGTCTACTCAGAAAGATTTAGACAATCATTTAAATATGATTGAAGAGGCTGAAAAAAGAGATCATAGAAAATTAGGTAAAGAAATGGATTTATTTCATTTTAGAGAAGAAAGTCCCGGGTCAGTTTTTTGGCATGAAAAAGGTTGGAATTTATTTCAAAAATTAATTTCATATATGAGATCTAAGCAAGATGATGCGGGGTATAAAGAAATTAATACACCAGAAATACTGGATCGATCATTGTGGGAAAAATCAGGTCACTGGGAAAAATTTGGTGCAAATATGTATACATCAACAACACCTGATGAAAAAGTATTTGCAATTAAACCAATGAACTGCCCAGGCTGTGTTCAAGTTTTTAATCAAGGATTAAAAAGTTATAGAGATCTGCCACTTAAAATGTCAGAGTTTGGGAAAGTCCATAGATATGAACCATCTGGTGCTTTACATGGACTTTTAAGAGTAAGAGCTTTTACACAAGATGATGCCCATATTTTTTGTTCTGAAGATCAAATTACACAAGAATGTTTAAATGTAACAAATTTAATTTTAGAAATTTATAAAGATTTGGGCTTTGAAAATGTAATTTTAAAATATTCTGATAGACCAGAAGTACGTGTTGGTGATGACAAAGTTTGGGATAAATCGGAGAAAGCATTATTAGAAGCAATTAAAGCTTCAAAACTTGAATACAGTGTAAATAAAGGCGAAGGTGCTTTTTATGGACCCAAGATAGAATTTGTATTAAGAGATGCTATTGGTAGAGATTGGCAATGTGGAACACTCCAAGTGGATCTAAATTTACCTGGAAGACTTGGCGCATCATTTGTTGATAAAGATGGATCAAAAAAAGTACCTGTTATGTTGCATAGAGCTTTATTTGGATCTTTAGAAAGATTTATTGGTATTTTAATCGAAAATTATTCTGGAAAACTACCTTTTTGGATATCTCCACTTCAAACTATGATAATACCAGTATCTGAAGATTTTGATGGCTATGCAAAAGAAGTTAATAAAAAAATAAAAAAAGCTGGGATCACTTCAGAAGTTGATCTAAAAAATCATAATTTAAACTATAAAATAAGAGAACATTCACTAGCGAAAATACCTATTTTACTAATATGTGGAAAAAAAGAAGTTGACAGCAATAGTGTAACTATTAGAAGATTGGATTCTAATAAACAAGAAAATATGGATTTAGATTTATTTTTAAAAAAGCATTCTGCTTTAAGTAAAGCACCCTCAAATTAAGTGGCAGACTTCAAACAAAATTATTTTCAAAGAAGGACGAGAGATAAGGGTCCAAGATCGAATAATAGAATTACTTCTCCAGAAGTTCAGGTAATTTCAAGTGATGGTGAAAATTTGGGAACCTTAAATACGAATGAAGCAATTAGAAAAGCAAAAGATGAAGGCTTAGATTTAATTGAAATCGCTCCAAATGTAAATCCACCTGTCTGTAAAATAATGGATATGGGTAAGTATAAATATGATGCTCAAAAAAAAGCAAATAAAGCTAAGAAAAAACAAAAAAAAATTGAATTAAAAGAAATTAAACTAAGACCTGTAACAGAAGTTCACGATTATA
>CACJRJ010000005.1 GCA_902595725.1 uncultured Pelagibacteraceae bacterium | reverse complement strand
TACCAACTGTCTTGTATGGACAGTAATTTATATTTGTTTAATATAAGGTAGTGATTCAACAAAAAGAAACTTCTAAACTAATGAATTGGGAGCTAGTCTCGGTAAACCCAAATAATAAAATTTGGAACTGGAAAGATCTATTTTGTTTTTGGGGATCAAACATTCAAAGTATAATTGGTTTTTCATTAATTGCATCTTTGTATTTGGTTTATCAACTTAATTTTTTTATTGTACTGATCGGATGTATAATTGGTTCAATACTAGTATATATATTTTCAAACTTAATTGGAAAACCTTCACAGAAGCATGGAATTCCATTTCCAGTTTTTTTGAGACTTTCAATGGGAGTATATGGAGCAAGATATGTAGCTATGTTAAGAGGACTAGTTGGAATTTTTATGTTTGGAGTTCAAACATATTTTATTTCAAAATCATTAGGATACTTAATAAGAATTAGTTTATTTTCGATAGATAGCACAATTTTAGATAAAGATATTTTTTTACTTTTTTTCATGGGACTAAATATTATTGATGGTTTCGCATTAATATTTGCTATTTGGATTCAATATTTACTATTTAGCAATGGCCAAAGATTTATTAAAAGAATAATTAATTTTTCAGCTTTATTTGTCTATATCGGATTGGTTATTTTTTTAATTATTTTAATCAGAGACAACTATAATGAAATAATAAATGCATATAGCACTTTGTTTGAAAATAATATTATTTATAGTAAAGAAAATTTAATAGCACTAGTTTCTGTTGCCGGTACTTTTTTTGCATATTTTTCAATTATTATTGTAAATTATGGAGATTTTTCTAGGTACGCAAAAAGTGAAAGCGATGTAAATAAAGGTAATTTAAGTTTGTTTTTAAATTTGTTAATTTTTTCATTTTTAGCTATCTCTTTAGTATTGGGTTCTAGTATTGTTTTTGAAAAAAATCTAATTTCCATTGATAGATTATTAACAAATCCAACAGATATTATTGGAAAGTTTGATAATACTCTTTTAACATTCATAGCGCTATTGTTCATACTAGTTTCTTCAGCATCAACTAATTTAATTGCAAACTATATTCCTTCTCAAAATTCAATTATTAATCTTTTCCCTAATAAATCTAGTCCAAGAAACTCAGGAATAATAATTATTTTTTTAGGACTTATATTTGCATTTTTTTGGGATCCTGTTCTTAGTAAAATAGGAATTTTATCATTTATAGATACTCTAGGTTCATTTTTTGGGCCAATAGCTGGAATTATGATTGTCGATTACTATGTTATAAAAAATAGAAAAGTTATTAATAAAGACATATTTTCTTCTAACAAAGATGGAGCTTATCATTATTCTAATGGATGGCAGATTAAAGCAATATACTCTTTATTTATTGGTTTTATCTTTGCTTCAGCAACCATATGGAATATTGAGTTGAGATTTTTACAATCTTTTTCTTGGATTATAGGTGCAGTTTTTTCTTCAATGACTTATTATCTATTAGCAAGTAAATAATATTTATATGCATCAATTTGACCTTAAAAATAAAACTGCAGTCATCACTGGCGGAGCTCAAGGTTTTGGACTTGATATAGCAAAAAAATTTTTATCTTCAGGATCTAAAGTTTTTATATGGGATATAGACGAAAAAGAATTATTAAAGGCTACTAAAGAGGTTAATAATTCTAATTTAAATTATAATGTTGTTGATGTATCTAATTTTGAACAAGTTCAAAAAACTGTTAATGACATAATATTAAAAAATAAAATTGATATATTGATTAATAATGCAGGCATTACTGGTCCAACAGCTGAACTTTGGAATTATAATATCAAAGAGTGGAACTCTATAATTAATATTAATCTACATGGTACTTTCTATTGTTGTAAATCAATAGTTCCACATATGATTAAAAATAATTATGGAAGAATTGTAAATATAGCCTCTGTTGCTGGTAAAGATGGTAATGCAAACGCTAGCGCATATAGTTCTGCAAAAGCTGGTGTTATAGGTCTTACTAAATCTTTAGGTAAAGAATTAGCAAAATATAATATAGCTGTAAACGCAATTACACCTGCTGGTGCAAAAACAAAAATTTTAGATCAAATGTCAAAAGAACATGTACAATGGATGCTTTCAAAAGTTCCCAGAGGTCGTTTTTTAGAAATTAATGAACTTTCATCAATGGTTTGTTGGCTATCATCTGAAGAAAATTCTTTTTCAACTGCGGCTGTATTCGATATAAGCGGGGGAAGATCCACTTACTAAATTAACAAATTATATGTTGAGAATTTTTAATTATTTTTTTGTAATTTTTTTATTTATTTTTAATGTCGCTTTTGCTGAAAAAATTAATGTATTTGAATTCACTGAAAATGAGCTATCTGAATTAAAAGTTAGAAAAGTTAGAGGCGCTGATAAAAAAACTGAATATACATTAGGAAATAATGAAAATGGTAAATTTATACGTGCAAATGCAAACAATTCAGCCTCAGGTCTAGGCAAAGAGATTAAAATTAATTTAAATAAAACACCATTTCTTAACATTACTTGGAAAGTCGAAAAAGATTTACGTGGAATAGATGAAGAAAGTAAAAAAGGTCATGATTATGCTGCTAGAGTGTTTGTAGTAAAAAAAACTGGAGCTACACCACTTTCAAATAGAGCAATGAATTATGTTTTTTCAAGCAATAAAGATATAAATTCATATCACCCAAGTCCATTTACTAAAAAATCGATAGATTATGTTCTATCTACAACAAAAGAACATTTAAATGAATGGGTTACTGTTAAAGTAAATGTAAAAGAACATTTTAAAAAGTTTCACGATTTAGATTTAGAAGAAATTAATGGAGTTGCCATAATGGCTGATACAGATAATTCAAAATTAAATTCTGTATCTTATTACCAAAATATTTATTTTTCTTCTAACTAACTAAAATTTGAAATATTTTTTTAAACCAATACTTATAAAAGATAGAATTATTGCAGCTAAAACATCCCAAAGAGGTTTAGCTTCCGGATAACCATAATTCCACAGAATCACTCCGACTAGCCAAATAATGTAAACTTTCATGAAAGTACTCTATTATTTATTAAGTTAATTTTAAAACTTTTTTAAATAGATAAGTCATTTTTTTTTCATCTATTCTGCCTGTATTAACATTTCTAGGACTTGGATGATAACATCCTACTAAAATTTTTTTATCTGGTAAATGATATTTTTTTCCATGACCAAATACATAATCTTTATTTCTCAAAAAATAATTTTCTTTATAAAATTGAACACAAGCATCAAAAGCTATTTTTCCTAGAGCAATAATTACTTTAAGTTCTTTTAGTAAATCTATTTCTTCTTTAAAATAATCAAAACATGTTTTGAGTTCCAAGTAGGTAGGCTTATCACCAGGTGGCACACATTTTAATGCTGTTGTAATGTATGAATTGTATAGTTTTAAACCATCATTTTTATTTTCAGAGGTAGATTGATTAGACATTTTAGCTTTATATAAACATTTATATAAAAATTCTGCTGATCTATCTCCTGTAAACACTCTGCCAGTTCTATTTCCTCCATGAGCAGCTGGTGCAAGACCAATCAAAGCTATTTTACCGCTTAGATCACCAAATCCAGTTATAGGCTTTCCCCAGTACTTTTCATTTATATATTGTTTCCTTTTTTCTTTAGCAATTTTTTCTCTAAAATTTTTTAATCTTTTACATTTTTTACACGCAATAATTTTTTTATTTAGATTTGAGAATTGACTACTTAAATTCATTTTTTATTTAAAATTCTTTTTTTTGAATAACGAAATACCACTTTTAACTTTATGATTATAAGATTCTTTAAAACTTTCTAGTTGCCAACCCTTTAATCTACTTTCAATTTCTAAAAGATTATTTTTTTTCCATTCATCGGTAGTTTTTTCATCCTTCCACAATTTTTTGTCTTCATTACTTCTTCCACAACCATAACAGTAACCGGTAACAGGGTCTGTCTTACAAATACTTATACAAGGTGAAACAATCATTTTTTTTAATATTTATCATGTTTTACACTATTATTCTAATTGGACAAATGAGATCTATAATATATAAAACCTTTTAAATTGGGCGAGTGGCGGAATTGGTAGACGCGTTGGTCTTAGGAACCAATAGTGCAAGCTGTGAAGGTTCGAGTCCTTTCTCGCCTACCATAATATTTTATGAAAGTTACTGTAGAAAATAAAAAAGGTTTAAATAAAGATTTAAAGGTTTTTATAGATAAAAAAACTATTTCTTCATATATGGATGAAAAATATGAGGAGGTAAAAAATACAATAACACTTAAAGGTTTTAGACCAGGAAAAGTTCCAAAAGAAATTTTAAAAAAACAATTTGGTCAAGCCATATTCGGTGAAGTCTTGGATAAAGTTTTAAAAGATACCAGCACTAAAGCTCTAGAAGAAAATAAAATAAAACCCGCCGGACAACCCAAAATTGATTTAAAAACTTATGGAGAAGATAAAGATTTAGAATATGTTATTTCAGTAACTGAATTACCAAAGATTAATATTAAAAGTTTAGAAAATATTAAATTTGATGAATTTAAAGTTAAAATAGATGCAAAAGAAACAGAAAAAAGAATTCAAGAAATAGCAAATTCACAGAAGAATTTTGAAGATGTAGATCCTGCAAAAGTAGCTAATGAAGGCGACCTTGTTGTTTTTGATTATAAAGCAACAGTTGATGGTAAAGAATTTAAAGGAAATGAAGGAAAAAATACTCAGCTTGAAATTGGAAAAGATTTATTCATCAAAGGTTTTGATAAACAATTACTAAAAGTTAAAAAAGATGAAGAAATAAAAGTAGAAGTCAATTTACCAAATAATTTTCCGGAAAAAGAATTGATAGGCAAAGAAGCAATTTTTTTATGCAAGATTACAGCTGTAAAAAAACCTAAACAGGTTAAAATTGATGATGAATTTGCAAAAAATCTTGGAGCAAAAGATTTAAAAAATTTGAAAGATTTAATTACCAAACAAATCAATGATGAATTTAAAAATTCTTTAGATACAATTAGTAGCAAACAAATATTAGATGAAATAGATAAAATTAAAATAGATGAAATCCCAGAAAATTTGAAAGAACAAGAAATTAAAATTCTTTCACAAGGCATGAAAGAAGAAGAATTAAATAAAAATAAAAAAAATCTTGAAAACAAAGCATTAAAAAGAATTAAAACAGGTTTAATACTAAATGAATTTGGGGAACAAAATAAAATCAATGTAAGCGAACAAGAAATGCAAAATGAAATACAAAAGCAACTTAGAATGATGCCGGGCCAAGAAAAGATGTTGCAAGAATATTATCAAAATAACCCTAGTGTTTTAGCTAATCTAAGAGGCCAGCTCTACGAAGAAAAAATTTTAAAAGAAATTAAATTGAAAGCCAAAGCAAATTTAAAAGAGATTACAAAAGAACAGGCTGAAAAGATTTTAAAAGATGAGAATGAGAAACACATGAGAGAACATCATTCCGATGATCATGATCATTCATCAGATAAAAAAAGTGCTTCACCGCAAAAAAAAGCAAGCCCTGAAAAAACTAAAACTACAGTAAAGAAAACAGCTAAAGCAAAAAAAGTTAGCAAAAAGTAATCACAAGTTGTATAAGTATATCGAATCAACTTATGAATAAAATACCTGAACATTTAAACACACTAATACCGATGGTTGTTGAGCAATCAAGCAGAGGCGAAAGAGCCTATGATATCTATTCAAGATTATTAAAAGAAAGAATTGTTTTTGTAGTTGGCCCAATAAATGACAATGTTGCATCATTGGTTACTGCGCAACTTTTATTTTTAGAATCTGAAGATCCAAAAAAAGAAATTTCCCTTTATATAAATAGTCCTGGAGGATTGGTTACTGCAGGTTTAGGAATTTACGATACTATGCAATATATAAAACCTGATGTTTCAACTTTATGCATTGGTCAAGCAGCTAGTATGGGATCTTTTTTATTAGCAGCAGGAACTAAAGGAAAAAGACTTTCTCTTCCAAATTCAAGAATAATGGTTCATCAACCTTCAGCAGGTTTTCAAGGACAGGCTACTGATATTGAAATTCATGCCAACGAAGTTTTGTCATTAAAAAAAAGATTAAACGAAATTTACTCAAAGCATACAAATAAATCTGTTGATGAAATAAAGTCTGCTCTTGAAAGAGATAATTTTATGACACCGGACAATGCAAAAGATTTTGGTCTTATAGATAAAGTAGTAGTTAATAGATAATAAATTACTATATATAGATTTTCCACAACCTATACTTGATTAGAATGACTCAAATGTAATAAGGTGAGTGAATTGATTCGAAATAAAAAATATGAGCGCTAATAATAAAAATATTCTTTACTGTTCTTTCTGCGGCAAAAGTCAGCATGAAGTTAGAAAATTAATTGCTGGGCCAACAGTATTTATTTGTGATGAATGTGTTGAATTATGCATGGATATCATTAAAGAAGAAAATAAAGATACTTTTGTTAAACATCAAGATGGTTTGCCATCACCCAAAGAAATTTGTAAAGTTCTTGACGACTATGTAATTGGACAAAATTATGCAAAAAAAGTTTTGTCTGTCGCGGTTCATAATCATTACAAAAGACTTAATTATGAAAAAAAAACAAGTAGAGCAGTTGAGTTAGCAAAATCAAATATTTTATTACTAGGACCAACTGGTTGTGGAAAAACTTTGTTAGCGCAAACATTAGCAAGAATTTTAGATGTGCCATTTACAATGGCTGATGCCACTACTTTAACCGAAGCAGGTTACGTTGGTGAGGACGTAGAAAATATAATCTTAAAACTTTTACAGGCAGCAGACTATAATGTAGAAAAAGCTCAAAGAGGAATTGTGTATATTGATGAGGTTGATAAAATTAGTAGAAAGTCAGAAAATCCATCAATTACAAGAGATGTATCTGGAGAAGGTGTACAGCAGGCACTTTTAAAAATAATGGAAGGAACAATTGCGAGCGTACCACCTCAAGGAGGAAGAAAACACCCTCAACAAGAATTTTTGCAAGTTGACACGACAAATATATTATTTTTATGCGGAGGAGCATTTGCAGGCTTGGACAAGATTATCTCACAAAGAAACAAAGGATCGTCAATAGGATTTGGAGCAGAAGTTAAAAGTGTTGCAGACAAAAAAATAGGTGAATGGATGAAAGGACTTGAGCCAGAAGATTTATTAAAATATGGTTTAATTCCAGAATTTATTGGAAGGCTTCCAATAACAGCAACTTTAGAGGACTTAGACGAAAAATCTTTAGTTAAAATATTACTTGAGCCAAAAAATTCGTTGGTAAAACAGTATCAAGAATTATTTAAATTAGAAGGTGTTAAACTTACTTTTAAAGATAACGCTGTAAAAGAAATAGCACAAAAAGCTATTTCAAAAAAGACTGGAGCAAGAGGACTAAGATCAATTTTGGAAAATATTCTTTTAAAAACAATGTTTGAGTTGCCAGGTCAAGATAATATAGAAGAGGTAATTATAGATGTGGGTACCGTTAAAGATCAAAATGATCCATTAATAATTCATTCAAAAAATGCCAAAAGCAAGTCAGAAAAAACATCTGCGGCATAAATAAAAGTTAATAAAGCATATTTTACTATTGCAAAATCAAATATAATATCCATATTTAGGCAATGGAAGTTAAACATACATCACCATTATTACCTCTTAGAGATATAGTTGTATTTCCAAGCATGGTAATTCCTCTGTTTGTAGGAAGAGATAAGTCTATAACAGCTCTTAATGAGGTAATGAAAAATAATAAAAAAATAATTTTAGTTACCCAAAAGAATTCTGAAGTAGACGATCCAAAAAAAACAGATATTTTTATGTATGGTTGTGAAAGTTCAATTCTTCAACTTTTGAAATTACCAGATGGAACAGTTAAAGTATTAGTGGAAGGTTTGAAAAGAGTAAAAATAGTTGATTTTAAAGATGATGAAAAATTTATCACATGCTCATACGAATTTAATAATGATATAATTCCTCAAGGCGAAGATTTGATGCCTCTAGCTATTACAGCTGTTAGAAGATTAGAAAAATTAACTTCAATAAATAAAAAAATTTCATCTGAAACAATATCAAATATTAAAGAGTTAAAAGACCCAGCAAAAATTTCAGATAATATAGCTTCTCATTTAAATTCTACAATTTCGGAAAAACAACAAATTTTCGAAACGGTAGATGTTAAAAAAAGATTAAACGGAGTTATTAAAATAATGGAAAACGAAACGAGTATTATAGGTGTTGAAAAAAGAATTAGAGGAAGAGTTAAAACTCAAATGGAAAAAACACAAAGAGAATATTACTTAAATGAACAATTAAAAGCTATTCAAAAAGAATTAGGTGAAATTGAAGATGGAAAAGATGAAACTTCAAATTTAAATAAAGCAATACAAAAAGCAAAAATGCCAAAAGAAGTCCAAAAAAAGTGCATGTCAGAACTTAAAAAATTAAAAAATATGAGCCCAATGTCAGCCGAGGCAACCGTGGTAAGAAATTATCTTGATTGGATGATAGATATACCTTGGTACAAAAAAGATAAAGTTGATATAGATTTAAATAAAGCTTTAAAAACTTTGGACGAAGACCATTACGGATTAGAAAAAGTAAAAGAGAGAATTATTGAATTTTTAGCCGTACAAAAAAGAATGGAAAAAATAAAAGGTCCAATTTTATGTTTGATTGGTCCACCAGGAGTTGGAAAAACGTCACTTGGTAAATCAATTGCTAAAGCAACAAACAGACAATTTGTTAGAATGTCATTAGGTGGAGTAAGAGATGAAGCTGAAATAAGAGGACATAGAAGGACTTATATAGGATCTTTGCCAGGAAAAATTATTCAAATGATGAAAAAGGCAGGAACAAAAAACCCTTTAATATTACTTGATGAAGTAGATAAAGTTGGAAATGATTATAGAGGTGATCCATCATCAGCTTTGCTTGAAGCTTTAGATCCTGAGCAGAATACTACTTTTAACGATCATTATTTAGAAGTTGATTATGATCTTTCAGATGTAATGTTTGTTACTACCGCTAACACATTAAATATTTTGCCTCCATTATTAGATCGAATGGAAGTAATAAGAATACCTGGATATACTGAAGATGAAAAAATAAACATAGCAAATAAATATTTACTGCCAAAACAAATAAAAGAAAATGGTGTTAATAAAGATGAATTAGATTTGGTCGATGGAACAATAAAAGAAATAATTAGAAGCTATACAAGAGAGTCTGGAGTAAGAAATTTAGAAAGAGAAATATCCAAAGTTGCAAGAAAAGTAGTTAAAAAAGTAGTGAACGGTGAGGAGAAAAAAGTAATAGTTAATGAAAAAAATGTTCATGATTTCTTAGGAGTTAAAAAGTTCAAATATGGAGAGGTTGAATCTGAAGATAAAGTAGGGATAGTTACTGGATTAGCTTGGACAGAATTTGGAGGAGAAATTTTAAAAATAGAAACAGTTCATATGCCAGGCAAAGGTAGAATGCAAATAACGGGTAAATTAGGTGACGTTATGCAAGAGTCTGTAAAAGCAGCAAAATCTTTTGTAAGATCAAAAAGTCTTGAATACGGAATTATACCACCAACTTTTGAAAAAAAGGATTTTCATATTCACGTGCCAGAAGGAGCAACACCAAAAGATGGTCCTTCAGCAGGTATAGCAATGGTTACGTCAATTGTTTCATCAATTACAAATAACCCAGTTCATAAACATATTGCAATGACTGGGGAGGTTACAATTACAGGTCAAGTTTTGCCAATTGGTGGTTTAAAAGAAAAATTATTAGCTGCACATAGAGCAGGAATTAAACAAGTTGTTATACCAAAAGAAAATGAAAAAGACTTAGTCGATATTCCAAAAAAAGTTCGTGAAGATATAAAAATTACAATTGTTGAAAATGTTGACGAAGTATTAAAAATAGCTCTTAAGAATGAACTAAAAAGAGTTGAGTGGACTGAAGTAGAAAATATTTCAAAAGGTGACAAAGATCAAAAATCACAAGCTAGTATTCAATAATTAACAATTTACATTATCTCTACCTTGATGTATTAGTAGCCTGTTTTTCGGGCGGTTAGCTCAGTTGGTAGAGCATCTCGTTTACACCGAGGGGGTCAAAGGTTCGAGTCCTTTACTGCCCACCAAAACACGGGGGTGTAGCTCAGTTGGTTAGAGCGATCGCCTGTCACGCGATAGGTCGAGGGTTCGAGTCCCTTCACTCCCGCCATAATTTGATAATTGTTATCATTAATTACAAATATTCAACAAAATGTGACTTTAACTGCACTTTCAATTAGTTCAAAAGATTATATATAGAAATTGATGCTTGCGGATTTTTTAAAAGATTATTTTTCAATTATTATTTTTTTAATAATTGCACTAGGTCTGAGCTGCGCCTTTATTCTACTTAATTTTATAGTATCACCAAAAAATCCTGATCCTGAAAAACTTTCTGCTTATGAGTGTGGATTTGAACCTTTTAATGACTCAAGAATGGAGTTTGATATTAGATTTTATTTAGTAGCTATTTTATTTATTATTTTTGATTTAGAAATTGCTTTTTTATTTCCTTGGGCAATTTCATTGGGCAATATTGGACTCTTAGGCTTTGTATCAATGATGATATTTCTGTTTATTTTAACAGTAGGTTTCGTTTATGAATGGAAAAAAGGAGCATTAGATTGGGAATAAAAAATGGTAATTTCTGAAAAAGAAAAACAAATACCTGATGAATTTAAACAATTAGCAAAAGATTTCAGTGAAAATGGATTTATTACAACATCATTTGATAATTTAGTTAATTGGGCACGGACAGGATCATTGCATTGGATGACTTTTGGTTTGGCCTGTTGTGCTGTTGAAATGATGCATACTTCAATGCCAAGATATGATTTGGAAAGATTTGGTGCAGCACCAAGAGGCTCACCAAGACAATCTGATGTAATGATTGTAGCAGGGACTTTAACTAATAAAATGGCTCCTGCCTTAAGAAAAGTATACGACCAGATGCCTGAGCCACGATATGTTATATCGATGGGTAGTTGTGCAAACGGTGGTGGTTATTATCATTACTCTTACTCGGTTGTTAGAGGTTGCGATCGTATTGTTCCAGTTGATGTTTACGTCCCTGGCTGCCCTCCCTCTGCTGAAGCACTTCTATATGGAGTATTACAACTTCAGAAAAAAATAAGAAATAAAGGATCTTTAGAAAGATAAATTATGAAAAATTTGTCTAATTTAGAAAAAAAAATTAATTCCGAATTAACTACAAAAATTAGGAACACCAAAGTTAAACATAAAAATATCTATATTAGTATCGAAAATGAAAACTTATTAGAAGTAATTGCTTTTTTAAAAAATAATAACGAAACTAAATTTAAACAATTAATTGACATTACTGCTGTAGATTATCCGGAAAAAGAGAACCGTTTTAAACTTGTTTACTTATTATTAAGCCATGAATTTAATTCTAGAGTACTTATAGATTTTTTTATTAATGAAAATGAAATTGTTACTTCATTAACTTCAGTGTTTCCCTCGTCAAATTGGATGGAAAGAGAAGTTTTTGATATGTATGGAATAAAATTCAAAGACCATCCAGATTTAAGAAGAATTTTAACTGATTATGGATTTGTAGGTCATCCTTTAAGAAAAGACTTCCCTTTAACTGGTCATAATGAAGTTAGATATAGCGAAGATGAAAAAAAAGTTATTTATGAACCTGTAAAATTGGAACAGAATTATAGAAATTTTGATTACAAAAGCCCGTGGGAAGGAACAGAATATATAAGGAGTCAAAATAAAAAAAAAAATGACTAAAGAAAAAAAAACTTTAAATTTAAATTTTGGACCTCAGCATCCTGCAGCGCATGGTGTATTAAGACTTATTTTAGAACTTGACGGTGAAGTTGTAGAACATGCAGATCCCCATATTGGGCTTTTACATAGAGGAACAGAAAAGTTAATAGAAAACAAAACTTATCTGCAAGCATTACCTTATTTTGATAGGCTTGACTATGTTGCTCCAATGAATCAAGAACATGCATTTGCTCTTGCAGTTGAAAAAATTCTAAATATTGAGGTTCCTATAAGAGCACAGTTTATAAGAGTAATGTTTTGTGAAATTGGAAGAATATTAAGTCATATTTTAAATATAACTACCCAAGCACTTGATGTTGGTGCATTAACACCTTCATTATGGGGATTTGAAGAGAGAGAAACTTTAATGACTTTTTATGAAAGAGTTTCTGGCTCAAGACTTCATGCAAATTATTTTAGAACTGGCGGTGTACATCAAGATCTACCCAGAGGATTAAATGAAGATATTGCAAAATTTTGTCAAAATTTTCCAAAGGTTATTAACGATTTAGAAACTCTTTTAACCGACAATAGAATATTCAAACAAAGAAATGTTGATATTGGTATTGTATCGAAACAAGATGCACTTGATTATTCATTTTCTGGAGTAATGCTAAGAGGCTCGGGAGTTCCATGGGATTTAAGAAAATCTCAACCATACGAATGCTATGAACAATTAGATTTTAAAATTCCAATTGGTAAAAATGGAGACTGCTACGATAGATATTTATGTAGAATTGAAGAAATGAAAGAGAGCGTAAATATTATAAATCAATGTTTGGTAAAAATGCCATCAGGACCAATAAAATCTTTAGATGGAAAAATAAGCCCTCCTCCAAAAAAGGAACTTAAGGAGTCAATGGAGGCTTTAATTCATCATTTTAAACTTTTTACAGAGGGTTATAGAGTTAAAAAAGATGAAATTTATGTTGCTGTAGAAGCTCCTAAAGGTGAATTTGGAGTTTATTTAATATCAGATGGCTCGAGCAAACCCTATAAATGCAAAATTAGAGCGCCAGGATTTTCTCATCTACAAGCAATGGACTATTTAATTAAGGGCCATATGTTAGCAGATGTTCCAGCTGTATTAGGATCTATGGATGTAGTTTTTGGAGAAATCGATAGATGAGCATAAAAAAAATTTCTAAGGAACAACCATCTAGCTTTGAATTTAATAAAAAAAATTTAGAGGAAGCGCAAAAAATAATAAAAAATTATCCAGAAGGAAAACAAAAAAGTGCAGTTATGCCTTTACTTTACTTAGCGCAAAAACAGAATGATAATTGGATACCTTTAGCTGCCATGAAATATATTGCAAAATTTATCAATATTCCATACATCAAAGTTTATGAAGTAGCTACATTTTATACAATGTATAATTTGTCACCAGTTGGAAAATATTTTTTTCAAATTTGCACAACTACACCATGCATGATCAGAGGAGCTTATGATATTGTAAATATATGTAAAAAAAAAATATCAGATAAAGAAAATCAACTTTCGAAAGACAGTAATTGTTCATGGATTGAAGTTGAGTGCCTTGGTGCATGTATTAATGCCCCTATGATGCAAATCAACGATGATTATTATGAAGATTTAAATATAGAGAAAACAGAAAAAATTATAAACCAAATACAAAATGGAGAAAAACCAGCACCCGGCTCATATAGAGGTAGAAAAAACTCTGAACCAGAAAATAATAGAAAAACTTTATTAAATATAAAAAATGCTTAAAGACGAAGATAGAATTTTTACGAATTTATATAATGACCTTGGACCAGATATTTTATCTGCGCAAAAAAGAGGAGATTGGCAAAATACTAATGAAATTATAAAAAAAGGTAAAGAATGGATAATTAATGAAATTAAGTCTTCTGAACTTAGAGGTAGAGGTGGCGCAGGTTTTCCTACTGGACTTAAGTGGTCATTCGCTCCTAAAGAAGTTGGTTCAAGACCCCATTATCTTGTTATCAATGCAGATGAGTCAGAACCTGGAACTTGTAAAGATAGAGATATTTTAAGATTTGAACCTCATAAGTTAATCGAAGGTTGTTTACTAGCTGCATACGCTGTTAATGCAAATAAATGTTATATTTATATAAGAGGAGAATATATAACCGAAGGTAATAAACTTCAAAAAGCAATTAACGAAGCTTATGAAAAAAAATTAATTGGTGCTAATGCTTGTGATAGTGGATGGGATTTTGACATATATATTCATTATGGTGCAGGAGCTTATATTTGTGGAGAGGAAACTGCTTTATTGGAAAGTCTTGAAGGAAATAAAGGCCAACCTAGATTAAAACCTCCTTTTCCAGCTTTAATAGGTCTTTATGGATGTCCAACAATTATAAATAATGTTGAAACAATTGCAGTAGTTCCTACTATACTAAAAAGAGGAGCAAAATGGTTTTCAAATATCGGTAAACCAAAAAATACAGGAACAAAAATTTATTGTATTTCTGGAAATGTAAACAATCCATGTAATGTCGAAGAGGAAATGGGAATCCCTTTAAAAGAATTAATCGAAAAACATGCAGGCGGTGTTATCGGAGGATGGGAAAATCTCCAGGCAGTAATACCTGGTGGCTCTTCAATGCCATTACTACCTAAAAAAATTTGTGAAACAATTAATATGGATTTTGACTCTTTAGTAGAACAAAAAAGTGGATTAGGTACAGCAGGCATTGTCGTTATAAATAAAGACCAAGATATAATTAAGTGTATGGCAAGAATAGCAAGATTTTACAAACATGAAAGCTGTGGACAATGTACACCTTGTAGAGAAGGATCTGGATGGATGTGGAGAATGCTTGAGAGAATGGCAAAAGGTGAAGCATCAAGAGATGAAGTTGATATGTTAATGGATGTTACACAACAAATAGAAGGACATACAATTTGTGCTTTTGGAGAAGGATCTGCATGGCCTGTACAAGGTTTGCTTAGACATTTTAAAAAAGAAGTGGCTAAAAGAAATAATTTTAATCCATTAATTAATAAAAATAAAAAAATACCTTATTTGGTGGATCAACATTTGTTGGAAAAATAATGATTAAATTAAAAGTTAACGATACAGATATTGAAGTTGAAGAAGGTTTAACAGTACTTCAGGCATGCGAAAAAGCAGGAGCAGAAATTCCTAGGTTTTGTTATCACGAAAAACTTTCTATAGCTGGTAACTGTAGAATGTGTTTAGTAGAAATTGAAAAATCTCCCAAACCAATAGCCTCATGTGCAATGCCAATATCGGAAGGAATGAATATAAAAACTAATACTGAAAAAGTTGAGAAAGCAAGAAAAGGAGTAATGGAATTTTTATTAGCAAATCACCCATTAGACTGTCCTGTTTGTGATCAAGGTGGTGAATGTGATTTACAAGATCAGTCGATGTTTTATGGAATAGATAAATCTAGATACAAAGAAAATAAGAGAGAAGTTCCAGATAAATATATGGGTCCTTTAATCAAAACTCAAATGACAAGATGTATTCACTGCACAAGATGTATTAGATTTGCTACAGAGGTTGCGGGTGTTCCGGAATTAGGTGCTATTGGTAGAGGTGAAGATATGCAAATTACAACGTATTTAGAAAAATCAATGGAGTCAGAACTTTCAGCAAATGTTATTGATTTATGCCCAGTTGGAGCATTAACATCAAAACCTTACGTGTTCGAAGCAAGACCATGGGAGCTTAAAAAAACTGAATCAATTGACGTAATGGATGCAGTTGGTTCCAATATAAGAATTGATACCTATGGATGGGAGGTAAAGAGAGTTTTACCTATAATAAACGAAGATATCAATGAAGAGTGGATTTCTGATAAAACCAGATACGCATGTGATGGAATTAAAAATCAAAGAATAGATGTACCTTATTTTAAAAGCAAAAAAGGTTTTGAAAAAGTATCTTGGGAAGAGGCTAATAAAATAATTGTCAAAAAAATCAACGAAACATCACCAGACAAAATTGCAGGATTTACAGGAGATCTTACTAATATGGAAACCCTATATGTTGCAAAAGAGTTTTTTAACAAAACTATAAAATCTAAATATTTAGACTCAAGAGTTAACAACACCTATACGAATACAAGTAATAAAGAAAATTATATTTTTAATTCAAAAATTAATGGTATTGAAGATTCTGATCTAATTCTACTCATAGGAACAAATCCAAGAATTGAAGCAACTATTGTAAATTTAAGAATAAGAAAAAGTTACCTAAAAAATAATTTAGAAATTTATTCAATCGGTGATGTTGGTGATTTAACTTATCCATACGAAATTCTTCCAAATAATACAAAAGTTATTAAGGACATAATAGAAGGTAAGCATAATTTATCTTCTAAAATTGAAAATTCAAAAAAACCTATAATAATTATTGGAAATTCAGTACTTAATTTAAAATCAGGAAAATATGTATTTGAAGAAATGAAAAAATATTTAACTTCAAAAAATAAAATTTCAAATGAATGGAACTCATTAAACATTTTATCAAAAGATGCCTCTACAGTAGGTTCTAATGATTTAGATATTATAAGTTCAACAGATTCACAAAATGTAGCTTTAACAAAAACTTTAAATAATGAATTTGAGGTTTTGTTTTTAATTGGTCAGGATAATCTTAAATTTAAAAAGGAAAATGAGTTTGTAATATATATAGGGAGTCATGGCGATTATGGAGCTGAATGTGCTGATATTATTTTGCCAGGAGCAACTTATGCAGAGCAAGATGGTTATTTTGTTAATTTAGAAGGAAAAATTCAAAAAGCTTACAAAGCATCTTACCCTCCTGGCGTGGCAAAAGAAGATTGGGAAATTATTAATAATTTATCAGAATTATTAAAAAGAAAAAAAATATTTAAGAATAAAGAAGAATTGCTAGATAGCATGTTTAATTATTTAAATTTGAAATCAGAAAATAATAATAACAATTCAACCGAAGCAACTTTTTTTGATGAAAAAATTATATTAGACAATTTTGATTATTATTTTTCAAACGTTATTGCAAGGGCTTCAAAAACTATGACTGATTGCCACAATGAAAAATTAAAATTAAAAAACACAGGAACAGACGGATGATGATTGAAAATTTAAATATTTTGATTACTGAAATTTATAAAGTTTTTCTTTTGCTTATTCCAATTTTAACTGCAGTAGCAATGATAGTCTGGCTTGATAGACGAGTATGGGCATTCGTTCAAAAAAGGAGGGGTCCAAATGTAGTTGGTCCCTTTGGTTTATTTCAATCTTTAGCTGATGCTTTAAAATACATTTTTAAAGAAATAATCATTCCTGCAAGTGCTAATAAAATAATATTTATTCTTGCACCAATAGTAACAATGACATTAGCTTTAATTTCTTGGGCCGTTATTCCATTTAGTGAGGAAATTGTCCTAGCAAATATAAATGTTGGTATACTATATCTTTTTGCAGTCTCTTCTCTAGGAGTTTATGGGATTATAATGGGTGGCTGGGCTTCAAATTCAAAATATCCTTTTTTAGGTGCAATAAGATCTGCAGCACAAATGGTATCGTATGAAGTTTCTATTGGAGTAATAATAATAAATGTTTTGTTGTGTGTTGGATCATTAAATTTGACAGATATTGTCTTAGCTCAAGAAAATTTATGGTTCATAGTTCCTTTATTTCCAATGTTTGTCATTTTTTTTATCTCTGCTCTTGCAGAAACTAATAGACCTCCATTTGATTTACCTGAAGCAGAGGCTGAATTAGTAGCTGGGTATCAAACAGAGTATTCAGGAATGATGTATGCAATGTTCTGGTTAGGTGAATATGCAAATATTTTACTGATGTGTAGCATGGGATCTATTTTGTTTTTAGGTGGTTGGTTATCACCAATAGATCTTTATCCTTTCACGCTTGTACCAGCACCACTTTGGTTAATACTTAAAATACTATTATTATTTATTTTATTCGCGCTAGTGAAAGCAATTGTTCCAAGATATAGATATGATCAATTAATGAAATTAGGATGGAAAATTTTTCTTCCTCTATCATTAACTTGGGTAGTTTTAACAGCAAGTTATTTATTTTATTTTAATCTTTTACCGGTAAATTAATTATGAAATTATCAAGAATTTTAAAAACTGTTTTATTAGTTGATTTCATGAGCGGCTTAATTATTGCTATTAAAGAATCTTTTAAATCTAAAAAAACTTTAAACTATCCATTTGAAAAGGGTAAAATTAGCCCAAGATTCCGTGGCGAACATGCACTAAGAAGATATCCCAATGGAGAAGAAAGGTGCATAGCTTGCAAATTGTGTGAAGCAGTTTGTCCCGCTCAGGCAATTACAATTGAATCAACAGAAAGAGAAGATGGAAGTAGAAAAACCACACGATATGATATTGATATGCTTAAATGCATATATTGTGGATTATGTGAAGAGTCTTGCCCAGTAGATGCAATCGTTCAAGGACCTAATTTTGAATTTTCGACAGAAACTAGAGAAGAACTTTATTACAATAAAGAAAAATTATTAGATAATGGTGATAGATGGGAAAGTTTATTAGCAGCAAATATTAAAGCAGATAATCCTTACAGATAAATATGATAATTCATTCTATATTTTTTTATATTTTTTCTATTATTGCTGTTTTTTCTGCAATCATGGTTACGGTTTCAAGAAATACAGTTCATTCAGTTTTTTTTTTAATATTAGATTTCATAACTATTTCTTGTCTATTTATAATGATAGGTGCTGAATTCATAGGAATGATAATGCTAATAGTTTATGTCGGTGCAGTGGCAGTTCTATTTTTATTTGTTGTAATGATGCTTAATGTTTCTAAGCAAAAGAATGAATGGCTTGGTGGTGAAAAAAATTCAAATCACATCCCGATAGGTTTGTTAATAAGTGGAGTTATATTTTTTGAATTAATTATTGTCGTGGGCGGATGGAAATATAAACCTGAGTTATTAAAGACATTTTCTTCGATTGGCATAGACTTAAGCACTACAAATACACATGAAATAGGTAAAGTTTTATATACAGATTATATTCATCTCTTCCAGTTAAGTGGAATGGTTCTTTTGGTAGCCATGATTGGAGCTATAGTTTTAACATTTAGGCAAAGAGAAGGAATTAAGCGCCAAAGTTATTTTAAACAAATATCAAGAGAGCGAAATGAAGGTGTTGAGCTAGCAGATCCAAAGAATAATGAAGGAGTAAAAATAGATGTTTGAAATAACTTTAGGTCATTACTTAGTTCTTGCAGCAACTATTTTTACTATTGGTGTTGTTGGAATATTTTTAAATAGAAAAAACATTATAGTAATTCTTATGAGTATTGAATTGATACTTCTTGCTGTTAATATTAATTTAGTTTCATTTTCAATTTATATGAATGATTTAGTTGGTCAGATATTCACTTTATTTATTCTAACAGTCGCAGCGGCAGAAGCAGCAATAGGTTTAGCAATAATTGTAATTTACTATAGAAATTCTGGAACAATTAGAGTTCAAGAAATTGATAAATTAAAAGGCTAAAATGGAATTTGAATATCTAATTATTTTTCTGCCGTTAGCAGGTGCTATTATTTCAGGATTTTTTGGTAAATCTCTAGGCTCAAGAAATTCAGAAATTTTAACTAGTTTATTTATTTCAATTTCGTCAATTTTTTCTTTTTTGATTTTTTATAAAGTATTTAATGATGGTTATACAAATAATTTAGATATATTTACTTGGATAAATTCAGGAACATTCAATGTTAATTGGTCCATAAAAATAGACGCTCTTTCATCTGTAATGTTAGTTGTTGTAACATTAGTTTCTTCAATTGTTCACGTATACTCAATTGGATATATGTCTCATGATCCACATAAACAAAGATTCATGTCTTATTTGTCATTATTTACATTCTCCATGTTAATGCTTGTAACCTCGGATAATTTTTTACAGCTGTTTTTTGGCTGGGAAGGAGTTGGTCTATGTTCATATTTTTTAATAGGTTTTTGGTTTAAAAAAGAAAGTGCTAATGCCGCTGCAATAAAGGCTTTTGTTGTTAATCGTGTAGGAGATTTTGGATTTGCACTAGGAATATTTTTAATATTTTATTTATTTGGAACAGTTAATTATGCAGAAGTATTTGAATTAATACCACAGTCTTTAGATATAAATTTAAACTTCTTAGGGTTAAGTTTTAATGCAATTAATTTAATTTGTATTCTTTTATTTATAGGAGCAATGGGAAAATCTGCACAATTATTTTTACATACTTGGTTGCCTGATGCAATGGAAGGTCCTACTCCTGTATCAGCTCTTATACATGCAGCAACAATGGTTACAGCTGGTGTGTTTTTAGTTGTTAGATGTTCTCCAATATATGAATACTCTCCACTTGCATTAAATCTCATTACTATTGTTGGTATGTCTACAGCATTCTTTGCAGCCACAGTAGCCTTAGCTCAAGATGATATTAAAAAAATAATAGCTTATTCAACTTGTAGCCAATTAGGATATATGTTCTTTGCCACAGGAGTTGGTGCTTATAATGTTGCTATGTTTCATTTATTTACACATGCTTTTTTTAAAGCTCTACTATTTTTAGGATCTGGTTCAGTAATTCATTCATTTAAAGATGAGCAAGATATAAATTTAATGGGAGGTGTTTGGAAAAAACTTCCATACACATGGATATTAATGGTGATAGGAACTCTTGCTCTCACTGGATTTCCATTTTTATCTGGTTTCTATTCAAAAGACGCAATCATAGAGTTTGCTTATTTGAAAGGTAATACAGCAGGTTATTTTGCTGCCGGAATAGGTGTATTTACAGCTCTATTAACTTCAATTTACTCTTGGAGGCTGATGTTTAAAACTTTTCATGGCGACTACAATAATAAAAAATTAAATATATCAAGCATGCATGAGTCACCGATGGTCATGATAATTCCGTTAATAATTCTTGCAATTGGTGCAATATTTTCTGGGTTTTTATTTAAAGATTTATTTATTGGTATTGAATCATCAAGTAATTTCTGGAAAAATTCAATTTTCTTTTTGGAACCATTGAGCCAAGATCATCCACCGTCATGGTTTGTACTTTTAACGCCAATATTAGTAATTTTATCTATACCTTTAGCTTATTACATCTTTGTTAAAAATATTAAAATTACGGATGAAATAGTCAATGGAAACTTACCTTTATATAATTTTCTAAAAAATAAATGGTATTTTGATGAATTATATGACTATTTATTTGTAAATCCTTCTAAAAAGATAGGCTTATATTTTTGGAAAAAAATAGATTTAAGTTTTATTGATAGATTTGGCCCTGATGGTATTTCTAATTTAATAAAAAATATTTCTTTATTTGCAGTAAAGTTCCAAAATGGATTTATTTATCATTATGCATTTATAATGTTGTTAGGATTTTCCGCTTTATTAACTTTCTTAATACTTAACTAATGAATTTTCCTATTTTATCATCATTAATCTTATTACCATTATTAGGTGCTTTATTTATATTTTTTTCAAAATCAAAATCAAATACTCATCTAACTAGTAAATACTTGGCACTCTTTGTTTCATTTACTAATTTTATTTTATCTTTATATCTTTGGTACTTATTTGACCCATCTACTGCTGAGTTTCAATTTTTAGAAGAACAATCTTGGATCAAAGGTTTTATAAACTATAAAGTAGGTATAGATGGTATTTCGATTTTATTTATTATACTAACAGCTTTCATCACACCATTATGTGTTGTTTCAGTAAATAGCACGGTTAAATACAGATTAAAAGATTTTCTTGTTGCTATACTTGTTATGGAATCTTTAATGATTGGCGTTTTTTGCTCATTAGACCTAGTTATATTTTATCTTTTTTTTGAAGGTGGTTTAATTCCAATGTTTTTAATAATTGGTATTTGGGGTGGTGAAAGAAGAGTTTATTCTGCTTTTAAATTTTTTCTGTATACACTTCTTGGATCTGTTCTTATGCTTGTTGCAATTATTTCAATATACTGGTTTACAGGAAGTACAGATATAACTTATTTATATAACCTTGGAATTGATGAGAAGTATCAATATTTATTATGGTTGGCTTTTTTCAGTTCGTTTGCTGTTAAAACTCCAATGTGGCCTGTTCATACATGGTTGCCTGATGCTCACGTAGAAGCTCCAACAGCTGGCTCGGTCTTATTAGCTGCAATTTTATTAAAAATGGCTGGATATGGTTTTATTAGATTTTCAGTTGGTCTTTTTCCTGTAGCTTCTGAGTATTTTATTCCCTTGATCTATATTTTAAGTTTAATCGCAATTATTTACACTTCACTAGTTGCATTAATGCAAGAAGATATGAAAAAATTGATTGCCTACTCGTCTGTAGCACATATGGGATTTGTAACTTTAGGAATATTTACATTCACACAACAAGGATTAGAAGGGAGCATATTTCAAATGATTAGTCATGGCTTAGTTTCGGCCGCACTTTTCTTATCAGTTGGTGTAATCTATGAGAGAATGCACACAAGACTAATATCAAATTATGGTGGATTGGTTTCTGTAATGCCTAAATACGCTATTGTTTTAATGGTATTTACTCTTGGCGCAGTAGGTCTTCCAGGAACAAGTGGATTTATAGGCGAGTTTTTGATTTTGATTGGAGCATTTAAAAAAAGTTTTTTAGTTGCAGCTATAGCAAGTATAGGAGTAATTTTATCCGCAGCTTACATGCTTTGGCTTTATAAAAGAGTTGTGTTTGGTGAAATTAAGAAGAATGAAATTAAAAAAATGCCTGACTTAAATAGAGCGGAAGTTTTAATTCTTTCTTTTCTTGTTTTACCAATCGTTTTCTTTGGTTTTTATCCAGAACCATTGTTGAACACAACAGAAACCTCTATAGAAAATTTAATTGAAATGTACAATATTAATATAAATTCAAATTTAGTAGAAAATAAATGATTAATTTAAATTTTATTTATTCTGAAATATTTCTTTGTTTATCTATTATGATCTTATTGTTAATTGGAGTATTTAAAAAAGATAGCTCATACTTAATTTATAATTTAAGTATTTTGTCTTTATTTGCTTGTTTGGCTTTGATTTTTAGCTTTCCGATTAATACTAATGTAGAATTATTTAATAATAGTTACAAAATTGATTACTTATCTACGTATATGAAAATTTTGTTAATTCTATCGGGAATTTTTGTATTAGTTTCTTCTAGCAAATACATTCAAATAATTAAAATAAATAAAATTGAATACCCAATCTTAATTATGTCATCAATAGTAGGAATGATGGTAATGATAAGTTCAAATGATTTAATTTTATTTTATATTGGTTTAGAATTACAATCTTTGTCCTTATATGTATTAGCATCATTTAACAGAGATAATATATTATCTTCAGAATCTGGTTTAAAATATTTTGTTTTAAGTGCATTATCATCTGGGCTTCTGCTCTATGGTTGTTCTTTAATTTATGGATTTTCAGGTTCAACAAATTTTAATTTAATTTCAGAAAATATGAATCAAGATAGTTATGGATTAACTTTTGGGATAGTTTTTATAATTACTGGTTTAGCTTTCAAGATATCTGCCGTTCCATTTCATATGTGGGCTCCAGATGTTTATGAAGGATCACCAACTTCAGTAACTATTTTTTTTGCAATACTCCCGAAAATTGCAGCTTTAACAGTATTTATACGAATTTTGTATGTTCCATTCCTAAATATTATAGATCAATGGCAAATTATAATTGTTTTTCTTTCAATAGCCTCAATGCTATTTGGAGCAATTGCTGCTATTGGACAAAAAAATCTTAAAAGACTAATTGCATATAGCTCCATAAGTCATATGGGTTATGCATTAGCTGGTTTATCAACTGGAACTAACCTAGGAATACAAAGCTCTATAACTTACATTTCAATTTATTTATTTATGAATTTAGCATTTTTTTGTTGCCTTTTTATGTTGAGAAGAGATGAAAAATATTTTGAAAATATTGAAGATTTGTCAGGTTTGTCAAAAAATCATCCAATATTGTCGTTTTCACTTTTGATTGTACTATTTTCATTAGCAGGCATACCTCCACTGGTTGGTTTTTTTGCAAAATTCTATATTTTTACATCTGTAGTAGAACAATCAATGTATTCTTTAGCTATAATTGGTTTACTTTCTACTGTTATAGCAGCATTTTATTATTTAAGAATAATAAAGGTAATTTATTTTGATCCAGAAAAAGAAAAATATGAAAAAAGTCATAGTATTGGACTAAAAATATCATTGGCATTTTCAACAATATTTATTCTTTTTTATTTCATATATCCAAGTCCGTTAATTGAAATAATAGAAAAAATTAATATTATTTAATGAGTTTCAAAAAATTTTTTTATAAAAAAGTAAATAGTACAAATGATTTAGCAATTAAAAAAATCAAAGCAGGAATTACCAAAGGCATTGTTATCGCCGATTATCAAAAAAAAGGTAGAGGTCAACAAGGAAAAAAATGGTTATCCTTCAAGGGAAACATATTTATGACTATTTTTTTTAAAATAAAAGAGAATATAAATATAAAAAGAATTACTATTTTAAATTGCAAAATAATAAAAAAAGTATTATTTCAATATATTAAAAAGACAATTACAATCAAACCCCCAAACGATCTATTAGTTGATAAAAAAAAAATATGTGGAATTCTTCAAGAGGTAAAATTTAACCAGAAACATAAATTTATAATAGTAGGAATTGGAATTAATTTAATAAAAAATCCGATAATAAAAAATTATCCAACTACTAATATTTTAAAAGAAACTGGCTTTAAAGTTAGAAGGCTAAATCTGATTAAAAAGATTGAAAAAAACTATATTAAAAATTTAAAATTGTTTGCATAAATAATTGAATTGATTAAGAATATATAATGTACGTTATTGGAGATATAGGAAATACCGAGACAAAAGTTTGTGTATATTCATCACAAAAAAAAATTATAAAAAAAATAATTTTAAAGTCTAATTTAATAAATAATAATTATCTGAAAAAAAAATTATTTTTTATTTTAAAAAAGAAAAATGTTATAAAAAAAGTTATTTTTAGTAGTGTTGTTCCAAAAAAATTTAAGTTAATAAAAGCTTTTATATTAAAAAACCTTAAGTTAAAATCTTTTGAAATAAAAGATCTTAATATAAAAAAATTAATTAAAATATCAGTTAACAAAAAACAAATTGGCTCTGATAGACTTTGTAATGCAATTGGAGTTAATGATAATAAAAATAATTATATAATTGTAGACTTTGGCACTGCTACTACTTTTGATGTTGTAATTAAAAACAAATACTTAGGAGGTATTATTGCACCAGGTGTCTCTCTTTCTCTTAATACATTAGTGTCAAAAGCTACACTTATACCATCGTTGAAATTAAAAAAAGTTAAAAATATTTTAGGGAAAACCACTGTTTCTGCTGTAAGGTCAGGTTTTTATTGGGGTTATATTGGATTAGTAGAAAATATAATTGATAAAATTTTTAAACATACTAATAAAAAATATAAATTAATTTTAACAGGTGGTTATTCACATTTATTTATTAAATCTATTAAACAGAAAGCTCATATAGATAAAGATATAACAATTAAAGGACTTTTAAAAATCGCTAAATATTATGAAAGATGAACTGATATTTTGTCCTTTGGGAGGATCTGGTGAAATAGGCATGAACATGAATTTATATGCTTATGGCAAACCTGGTTTTCATAAATGGATTATTGTAGATGCAGGTGTTACATTTGCTGACGATACCCTTCCTGGTGTTGATCTTATCTATGCTGATCCTGGTTTTATTGTTGATAAAAAAGATGAATTGTTAGGTATTGTTTTAACACATGCCCATGAAGATCATATAGGCGCAATAACTTATGTTTGGAAAAGTTTAAAATGCAAAATTTATGCAACACCATTTACTGCAGCACTAGTAACAGAAAAGTTTAAAGAAAAAAAAATTGATATCATTCCTTATTTAAAAATAATTGAGTTAAATGGAACAATAAATCTTGATCCATTTAAAATAGATTTTGTAACTTTAACTCACTCAATTATTGAACCGAATGGTTTAAAAATTACGACTCCAGTTGGTACAATATTTCATACTGGAGATTGGAAAGTTGATCCTAATCCACTAGTAGGAAAAAAAATTAATGAAGATAAATTAAAAAAAATAGGTAACGATGGTGTCTTAGCAATGGTTTGTGACTCTACAAATGTTTTCAGTTTAGGTAGAGCTGGCTCAGAGGCAGATGTTAGAAAAAATATTCTTAAAGTAATGGAAAGACAAAATAAAAAAATATTAGTTACATCTTTTGCTTCAAATGTTGCTAGAATGGAAACAGTTTTTTATTGTTCAGAAAAAATAGACAGACATATATCTCTAGTTGGTAGATCAATGCAAAGAATATATAAGGCTGCTAAACAATGCGGTTATCTTCAAAATGTAATTGAACCTTTAGATCCAAGAGATGCAAAAAAGATTCCTAGAGATAAAATTGTTTATCTTTGCACTGGCAGTCAAGGTGAACCAATGGGAGCATTAAATAGAATTTCAAATTATACTCACCCTGATGTATTTGTAGAAAAAGATGATACAGTTATATTTTCTTCAAAAATAATCCCAGGAAATGTTAGAAAACATTATAACGTTCATAATAAATTGTTAAAAGATGGTATAAACGTAGTTACCGAAGAAACAGAATTTGTTCATGTTTCAGGACATCCAAATAGAGATGATTTAAAAGATATGTATAATTGGATTAAGCCTAAATCTCTTATACCTGTTCATGGTGAACATAGGCATATGAAAGAACAAATCCATTTTGCTAAAGAAATGAAAATCCCATATCCAGTACAAGTAGAAAATGGAGATATTGTTAAAATTCATCCAGGAGAAAAACCAGAAGTCTATGATAAAGCACCAAGTGGAAGACTTTGTGTAGATGGAGATATTTCTATTGAGGAGGATTCAGCATTTATTAAAGAAAGAAAAAATTTAGCAAACAATGGTTATATTGACTTAACATTAATTATTTCAAATAAAGGCTCTTTATATAATAAACCATTGTTAAATATAAAAGGATTGCCAATTTTTGATAAAGAAGAATTTTTTGATGGTTTAGAAGAAGAAATAGGCAAACTTGCAAAAACATTTTCTTTAAAAAACACTAAACAAAATGAAAATTTAATAGATGGATTAAAAAAAACATGCAGAAAATATGCAAAAGAAAAAACTGGAAAAAAACCTATAACTAATATTAATGTGATAAGAATATAAGAAATGCTCTTTTCAAAATCATTTATACCAATTTTAAAAAATAATCCTTCGGAAGCTGTCATTAAATCCCACCAACTAATGCTTAGAGTAGGAATGATAAAACAATCTTCTGCAGGTATATACTCATGGTTACCACTCGGCTTTAAAATTATGAAAAAGATTGAGCAAATTGTAAGAGAGGAACAAAACAGAATTGGTGTCCAAGAAATATTAATGCCAACTATTCAGTCTAGCGAAATTTGGAAAGAAAGTGGAAGGTACGAAGATTATGGTGAAGAAATGTTAAGAATTAAAGATAGGCAAAGCAGGGAAATGTTATACGGACCAACTAATGAAGAATTAATAACAGATATATTTAGATCTAGCATAAAATCTTATAAATCTTTACCTCAGTTACTTTATCATATTCAATGGAAGTTTAGAGATGAGCTGAGACCTAGATTTGGAATAATGAGATGTAGAGAATTTTTTATGAAAGATGCGTACTCATTTGACCTATCAGATGATGATGCAAAATTTTCATATAACAAATTTTTTTTATCTTATCTAAGAACTTTTAAAAGATTGAAACTATCAGCAATACCAATGGCTGCAGACACTGGACCTATTGGAGGAAATTTATCACATGAGTTTATTATCTTAGCTGAAACAGGAGAGAGCAAAATTTATACTGATAAAAGAATTTTTGAAGTTAACAGTGAAAAAACAGAATTAAATAAAAAATCATTAATTAATCTTAGAGAAAAATATGAAAAATACTATGCAGTAACAGATGAAAAATTTAATAAAAATGACTTTGAGACAAATGTACCTGAAGAGTTTAGACTTAGTACAAAAGGAATTGAGGTCGGACATATTTTTTATTTTGGAGATAAATATTCAAAACCAATGAATGCCTCTGTTGATTATAAAGGAAAAAAAGAATTTGTTAAAATGGGATCTTACGGAGTTGGAGTGTCCAGATTGGTTGGTGCTATTATAGAAGCCAAATATGATGATAAAAATGAGATTATGAACTGGCCAATTTCTATATCACCATATGAATGTGCAATAATTCCACTTATTAATAAAAATGATAATTCAAATTTAGAAAAGGCACTTAATATTTATAAATATTTAAATGAAATGAATATTGATACTATAATTGATGATACAGAGGAAAATTTTTCTTCAAAAATAAAAAAATTTAATTTAATTGGTATACCTTTCCAAATTAAAATCGGTAAAAAATCTGAAGGAAATTTGTATGAATTTAGTGAAATTGGCGAGGAAACAAAAAATTTATCAGTCGAGGACATTGTAAAAATTATAATTAATAAAAAAAAAATAAATTGATTTCACAACTAGAAAAAGAAGTAACTCTAAGATATTTGAATACAAGAAAAAAAGATGGATTCTTAAATATAATTTCTATTTTTTCCTTTATAGGAATAAGCTTGGGAGTTGCAGTTCTAATTATTGTTATGTCTGTTATGAATGGATTTAGAACTGAATTAACAGAAAAAATTATAGGATTTAACCCACATGCAGTTATTAAACCTTACGATCAACCAATTAATAAAAATTTGTTTAATAATAAAGATCTAAAAATTCTATCCAAAACATTTGTTTACAGTAACAGCGGGGAAGGAGTTTTAATTAATAGAAGTTACACAAAAGGACTATTATTAAGGGGTTACTTACCTGATGATTTTAAAAAATTATCCGTCGTGGCAAGTGATAAATTTAAAGGTAATAAAAAAATAATTTCAAATTTTATTTCTATTGGTAAAGAATTGAGCTTTAATTATGATATTAAAATAGGTGATAAGATTTTAATTATGTCTCCAACTGGCGTTCAGACAATCATTGGTAATTTGCCTAGACAAGAAACTTACATAGTTGATTCAATTTTTGATAGTGAAATTGCAGACTTTGATCAAAATGTTGCATTTATTAATTTAAATGATTTAGAAAGTCTCTTTGATTTAAAAAGTTCTAAAAGAAATTTAGAAATTTATTTAAAAAATCCAAAAAATATTGAATCAGCAAAAAAAAAATTAGAAAATATTTTTGAAAATTATTATATCTACACTTGGTCTGACTTAAATAAGTCACTATTTTCTGCGCTTAAAGTTGAAAGGAATGTAATGTTTATCATTCTTTCGTTGATAATAATTGTAGCAGCTTTTAACATCATATCTGGTTTAACTATACTGGTAAAAAATAAAACACGAGAAATTGCTATACTTAAATCAATTGGAGTCCAAAATAAATCAATAGCAAAAATTTTTTTTATGGTTGGTTTTTTTATTGGAACATTAGCTACACTAACTGGTATTGTTTTAGGAATTTTATTTTCATTATATATCGAAAATATTCGTCAGTTTTTAAGTAGTACTTTTAATATTAGTCTTTTTCCAGAAGAAATATATTTTTTAAGCAATCTACCTTCTGAAATTAATTTTCAATCTATTTTAATTATTTCAATTATTTCAATTTTTGTAACTACTATTGTTTCTATTTACCCTGCTATAAAAGCTTCAAAAATGAATACAATTAATGCATTAAAATATGAATAATATGATTGAATTAAAAAATATTATAAAAATTTATAATTCAAAAAAAAAAATTAAGGTACTTAATAGATTAAGTTTTTCTTTTAAAGCTGGAAAAATATATTCATTAGTCGGACCTTCGGGCTCAGGAAAGTCAACCCTTTTAAATTTACTTTCTTTAATTGATATTCCAACATCAGGTAATTTAAGAATCTCTAATCGAAATATAGATTTTAATTCAAAGTCAGACAACGACAAAATAAGAGCTAAAAAAATTGGGATTATTTATCAAGATAATAATCTTTTACCTGATTTTACTGCCATGGAAAATGTTTATTTAGCTAGATTATCTATTGAAGAAAATAAAAAAAAAGCCATGGAGGATGCTAAAAAATTAATTAATAATTTAGGATTATCAAATAGATCTAATCATTTATCATCAGAACTTTCAGGTGGAGAAATGCAAAGAGTGTCTATAGCTAGAGCATTAATTAATTCACCTGACATTATATTAGCTGACGAACCTACGGGTAGTTTGGATACTACAAATGCAAAGGAAGTTTTTAAAATTTTACTAAGATTAAAAAATAAAAATAGACTAATTATTTTTGCAACTCATAATAGATATTTTGCAAATATGGCGGATTGTAAAATTGAGTTAAATAGTGGTAAAATAAAAAGAGCCACTAATGCAAGAATCAAATAAAAATAATTTTAATCATCTTAAAATTCATACCCAGTATTCTATATGTGAAGGAGCTGTTAAAATCAGCGATTTAAAAGAGTACTGTCGTGAAAATAATATTAAATCTGCTGGTTTGTCTGACACATCTAATTTGTGTGGTTCATTAGAATTTTCAGAAAACTTATCAAAATCAGGTACTCAACCAATTATTGGAACACAGATATTATTTAACTTCAAAAATGATGTTGGCTTATTATCTTTAATTGCGAAATCAGAAAGTGGGTATAAAAGAATTATGGAACTATCTTCCAAATCATATCTTGATAATGATAAAAATCTTGAACCCCAATGTAGCTTTAAAGATCTTCTTGATAAACCAAATGATATAATATTGTTATCAGGTTCTATTAATGGACTAATAGGAAAATTATTTAACAAAGGTAAATTTTCTGAAATTGAAGAAATATATAAAACTATTAAAGAAACTTACAAAGACAATTTCTATATTGAGATTCAAAGACATAATGATCTGAATGAAAAATCTTTTGAAAATTATAATTTAAATTTATCGAACAAATTTAATCTACCGATTATCGCAACCCATGAAGTTTATTATTTGGATAAATCTATGCATAATGCTCATGAAGCTTTAATATGCATCGGTAATAAAACATATCTTAATGATAAAAATAGAATATCATTTTCTGATCAACATTATTTTAAATCATCAAAGGAAATGTGTGAATTATTTTCTGATCTTCCCGAGGCTTTAGAAAATAATTTTAAATTACCGTTAAGATGTTCTTTTAGACCGACAACTTCTAAGCCAATACTTCCAAATATAAGTTCTGATAAAAGTATGAAGGCAGATGATTCATTAATTTCTGATAGTGAAGCAGGTTTAATTTCTAAATTTATAAATAATTTTAATATAAAAGAAGAAAATATAAAATCTCATCCGAAGTATTTAATTTATAAAGAGAGATTAGATCATGAATTAAAAATAATTATAGAAATGAAATATTCTAGTTATTTTCTAATTGTTTCTGATTATATAAAGTGGGCAAAGAATAATGATATTCCCGTAGGCCCAGGAAGAGGATCAGGAGCAGGCTCTTTGGTTGCTTGGTGTTTATCTATTACTGATTTAGATCCAATCAAATTTAATTTAATTTTTGAAAGATTCTTAAATCCCGATCGTATATCTATGCCTGACTTTGATATTGATTTTTGTGAAGAAAAAAGAGATTTGGTTTTTGATTATTTAAGTAAAAGATATAAGGATAGTGTAGCACACATAATAACTTTCGGAAAACTTAAAGCCAGAATGGTAATTAGAGATGTAGGAAGAGTAATTGGATTATCTTATGGTTATGTTGATAGTATATCAAAAATGATACCTTTTGATCCATCAAGACCTCAAAGTTTAAGTGAATGTATAAGCAATGAGCCTCGTCTTCAAAAATTAATAAAAGAAGATACTAAGGTAAAAAAATTAATTGAATTATCTCTTAAGCTCGAAGGTTTAAATAGAAATGTGGCAACACATGCTGCAGGTGTTGTTATTGCAGATAAAAAATTAACCGATTCAGTTCCTTTATATAAGGATCAATCTTCAGAATTATTACTTCCCTCAACTCAATTTGATATGTACTCAGCAGAAAGTGCAGGGTTAATTAAATTTGATTTTTTAGGCCTAAAAACTTTAACAGTAATTAATAAAACACAAAAATTAATAAATAAAAAAGAAAAATCATTTAAAATAGAAAATATTAAATATGATGATAATAAAGTCTTTGACCTACTTTCATCTGGAAATACTGTTGGATTGTTTCAATTAGAAAGCTCAGGAATGAGAGACGCACTAATGAATATGAAACCCAATCATCTTGAAGATATTATTGCCTTAGTTGCACTTTATAGACCTGGACCAATGAGCAACATACCAACATACAACGACTGTAAACACGGCAAACTTGAACCTGATTATTTGCATCCAAAATTAGAAGAAATATTAAAGCCAACATATGGAGTTATAATTTATCAAGAACAAGTAATGCAGATAGCTCAAAAACTTTCAGGTTTTACAGCAAGTGAGGCTGACATTTTAAGAAGAGCTATGGGAAAAAAAAAGAGAGCAGAACTAGAAAAACAAAAACAAAGATTTATAGAAGGTGCGGTAAGAAACGGAATAAATAAAGAAATAGCTGCAAGTATATTTTTAAAAATAGAACCATTTGCCGAATATGGTTTTAACAAAAGTCATGCAGCTGCATATGCAATAATTGCATATCAGACCGCATATTTAAAAACTTATTTTCCAAATGAATTTTTTGCAGCTTCAATGACAATGGATATTTCTAACCAGAACAAACTAAGTGAATTTTACGAAGAGCTTAGAAGGTTAAATATTAAAATTATTAGGCCAGATATAAATGAATGTTATGCTGATTTTAGATCAATCAAAGATAACTTTTACTATGCAATGGGAGCTATCAAAAGTGTTGGTTTTGATGCAATCTCAAACATTGTTAATGAAAGAGAGAAAAACGGAAAATTTAAAACAATTAATGACTTTATAAATAGAGTGAACCCTAAAGATATAAACAAACTTCAGTTAGAAGGATTAGTTAAAGCTGGTGCTTTTGATAATTTAAATAATAATAGACAATCTATATACAATTCAATACCAAATTTAATATTGAAATCTAAAAACATATTCGAAAATAAAATAGCAAACCAAATTGATTTGTTTGAAATGGATGAATCAGAATCAGCAAAAAATAGTAATATAATATTTAATATTGATGATTGGAAATTTGAAGAAAGATTATCCAAAGAATTTGAATCAATAGGATTTTTTATGTCTGATCATCCAATAAATCAGTATAAGGAAATTTTTAACGATTATAAAATTTTAAATTATAATGATTTTTTAAAAAGTAAATCAAATAACCAATCAAATATTGCTGCAACACTTTTAAAAATACAAGAAAGAAAAACCTCAAAAGGAAATTCTTATGCGGTTATCAAACTCACTGATCTTTCTGGTGTGTTTGAACTTTTTATATTTTCAGAAGTTTTAGAATCAAATAGGAATATTTTAATAGAGGGGAATTCATTATTAATCACTTTAAATAAAAATTTTTCTAATGATGAAAATAGATTTAGAAGAATTAATGTAAATAAAATTGTTTTGATAAGAGATCTATATAATAAACCAATTTCTAAATTAGAATTAACTTTAAATAAGATTGAGCAAATTAACACTTTGGAAAATTTTAATCATGATGGTAATACAGAAGTTATTTTAAATGTAAAGGATGATCAAAAATTATTAACTTTCAAACTTAAAAAAAGTAGAAAAGTTGATAGAAATTCAATAAATTTGCTAAAAAAAGAAGGAATTCTTATACAAATTAATTGAAAATAACCCTTGTTTAATTTTAAATTAGTTTGTAAATAGCTGCATAAATTAATACGCACACAATTTTTGGTTTTATAACCCTCCGGTCCTTAATTGGAAATAATTGTGGTGGCATAACCGGGAAATATATATGAAAATACCTAGTATAACTATTCAACAATTATTAGAGGCGGGTGTCCATTTAGGACATAAAACTCTGAGATGGAATCCAAAAATGAAAAAATATATTTTTGGAAAAAGAGATTCAATTCATATTATTGATTTAACTCAAACTTTAGAATTGATTAATGTTGCACTTGAAGAAATTTATAAAGTGATAAGCCAGAATGGCAAAATTCTTTTTATATCAACTAAAAAACAAGCATCTGATGCTATTGCAGAAATTGCTAAAGAAACCGATCAGTATTATGTTAACTATCGTTGGTTAGGAGGTATGTTAACAAACTGGGGAACTATTTCTAATTCAATCAAAAAATTAGAAAAATTAGATTTGGATTTAGTTTCAAAAATCCTTAGGTGGAATTGCAAAAATGAAAAAAATTCCTGACCTAATATTTGTAATTGATACAAATTATGAATCATTAGCCATCAAAGAGGCAATAAAGCTTAATATACCTATTATTGCTATTTTAGATACAAATTCTGATCCTGAGGGTATCAACTTTCCTATTCCAGGAAATGATGATGCTAGAAGGTCGATCGATCTTTATTGTAATTTAATTAAAGAAACAATTGAAAGTGCAAAAAAAGAAATTCCAGTAACTGTAGAAGCATCGACTAAAAAAAATGATGCTAAAGAACAAAAAAAAGAAACATTGGATTTAAAAAAAGAAAAAACCACTAAAGAAAAGAACATTTGAATTAACTCTATAATGAAATGAGTGATTTAGAAAAAATTAAACAATTAAGACAGTCGACTGGTGCAGGATTTAAAGACTGCAGTTCAGCACTTAATGAGTCAGGCGGTGATCTTGATAAAGCTATTGAAGTTCTTAGAGTTAAAGGAATTTCTAAAGCTTCAAAAAAAATGTCACGTGAAGCAAAAGAAGGTGTAATTGCAATAAGTGGTGATCATGCCAAAACTTCTGTTTTAGAAGTAAATTGTGAAACCGATTTTGTTGCAAAAAATGAAAATTTTATCAATTTTGTTAAAGAGTTGAGTGAAATTAACAATGCAGTTAATTCTGATTTAAAAAAATTGACAAAATCTAAAATGAAAAATGAAAAAACTGTTGAAGAAAACGTGGTTTCTATGATAGCAAAAATTGGTGAGAAAATAACATTAGGAAGGTCTAAAACCTTACAACATCAAAACTCAAAAAATTATTATTATTTGCATACTGTAGTAAAAGATAATTTATCTAAACTGGCTGTTATATCGTCATTAAGCAGTGATGAAAAATCTGAGAAAATTGATACATTTGGAAAGCAATTATCCATGCATATTGCTGCATCGAATCCAATAGCTATAAATAGTGGTGATATTAAAAAAGAAATTTTGGATAAAGAACAAGAGTTAATTACCGAAGAACTCAAAAATTCTGGGAAATCAGAAGATATAGCAAAAAAAATTAGTTCTGGTAAAATGAATAAGTTCAAAGAGGAAAGTAGTTTAATGACACAACAATGGGTTATGGAACCAAAAAAAAAAGTTATGGATATTATAAAAGAATTAGATCTTAAAGATTTAAAAATTATTGATTTCTATAGAATCAAGATTGGTGACTAATGTTTAACGAAAATAATTATTTACAAAAAATGAGTAAAACTTTTGAAGTGTTTACTAAAGAATTATCTTCATTGAGAACAGGTAGAGCTAATTCTAACATGTTAGATATTGTTAAAGTTGATGTTTATGGTCAAAAAATGCCAATCAATCAACTTGGAAGCATAACTACTCCAGAACCAAGAATGATAAATATACAAGTTTGGGATCAAAATAATGTTTCCTTAATAGACTCATCAATTAGAAAATCTGAATTAGGTTTAAATCCACAAATAGATGGACAGCTCATAAGACTTCCAATACCTGATTTAAGTGAAGAAAGAAGAACTGAAATTAAAAAACTTATTAAATCTATGGGAGAAAAATCTAAAATTTCAGTAAGAAACATAAGAAGAGAAGCTAATGATGAATTGAAGAAATTATTAAAATCTAAAGATATTAGTGAAGATGATGAAAAAAAGTTTGAAAAAAAAATTCAAACAATAACAGACGACCAGATAAAAAAAATTGATGAAAAAGTTATTTCTAAAGAAACAGAAATAATGAAAATATGAACCATATTAAACATGTCGCTATCATTATGGATGGTAACGGTCGTTGGGGTATAAAACATAAAAAATCTAGAAATTTCGGTCACAAAGAAGGTCTTAAAACTGTTGAAAAAATTATCAAATCATCAATTAAAAACAAAATTAAATATTTAACTTTATTCGCTTTTTCTACAGAAAATTGGAAAAGGCCCAAAAAAGAAGTAAATTTTTTATTCAGTCTCTTAGAAAATTTTCTTTTGAGAAAAATTTCATCTCTTAATAAGCAAAATATTAAATTAAAAATTATTGGAAAAAAAAATTTTTCAAAAAAAATGCATAAGCTTTTAGATATTAGTGAAAAAAAAACTTCTAAGAATAATAGATTACAAATTAATTTAGCTTTAAATTATGGTTCAAAAAGTGAACTAGTTCATTCATTTAATGAAATAAACAAAGATAAAAAAAAAATTAATGAAAATGATATTTCAAAACATTTATATACACAAAATATTCCAGATCCTGATCTTTTAATCAGAACAGGAAATACGCAAAGATTAAGCAACTTTTTACTTTGGCAACTGGCATACTCTGAAATATTTTTTGAAAAGAAATTATGGCCAGATTTTAATGAAAGAGATTATAAAAAAATATTAGAAAAATTTAAAAAAATAAAAAGAAATTACGGTAATATTTAATGAATAAAAACTTATTAAAAAGAATATATACTTCTATCATTTTATTATTAGTCTTATTGTTCTCTCTCTTTTTTCATAAATATTCATGGTTGTTATTATTAATAATTGCTTCAACAATTAGCTTCATTGAATTTAAAGATATAGTAAAAAAAATATGGAAAAGAAAAAAAGTAACAATTATTTTTGTGAATTTAATAAGTTTTTTTTATTTAATTTTTTTTACTTATTCTGCTTTTGATTTTTCTAAATCCAAAGAAGCTATGTTATATATTTTATTGGTATGTATATTTTCTGATATAGGAGGTTATGCAGTAGGCAAAACAATAGGAGGTAAAAAGTTAACTAAAATTAGTCCAAATAAAACAATATCAGGTAGCATTGGATCATTTTTATTTTCATTAATTCCTTGTTTTTTGATTTTTTTATTTGAGATATCTATTGCTAATCTTTATAAAATTGTTTTTTTAACATTAATTTTATCTTTTATATCCCAGGTAGGAGATTTGTTTATTTCTTATTTTAAAAGAAAATCTAAAATTAAAGATACAGGAAAATTATTGCCAGGTCATGGCGGACTACTAGATAGAATTGATGGGATAATTTTTGTAGTCCCTGCAGCTTTTATACTAGATAAAATATTTTATTAATTTATGAAAAAAAAAATAGGAATACTTGGTTCAACAGGATCTATTGGGGAAAATACAGTATCGATAATTAAAAATAATATAAAAGATTTTGATGTATACTTTTTATCTACTAATAAAAATGTTAAAAAATTACTTAAACAATCAATTATCTTAAAGCCGAAGTCAGTAATTATCTTTGATTATAAAAAATATATAAAAAATAAAAAAAAATTTATAAATAAAAAAATAAAAGTATTTAATTCATTTAACGAACTAAAAAAAAAATCACTTACAAAAAAAATAGATTACATTATGTGTGCTATAACAGGTTTAGCTGGACTAGATTCAACAATGGATTGTATCGATAAAACAAAGAGTGTTGCAATTGCAAACAAAGAATCGATCATTTGTGCTTGGGGTCTTATAGAAAAAAAATTAATAAAAAATAAAACTAAATTTATTCCAGTTGATTCTGAACATTTTTCGATTTGGTCTTTATTACAGCATGAGTCGATTTATAATGTAGAAAAAGTATTTATAACAGCCTCAGGTGGTCCTTTTTTAAATTATAAATTAAATAAATTAAAAAATGTTAAACCAAAAGATGCAATAAAGCATCCAAACTGGAGCATGGGGAAAAAAATTTCTATAGATTCAGCAACATTAATGAATAAAGTTTTTGAGGTAATAGAAGCACAAAGAATATTTAAAATTGATATTAATAAATTTGAAATTCTAATTCATCCTAGTTCATATATTCATTCCATAGTTAAATTTAATAATGGTCAGATCAAAATTTTAGCACATGATACTGACATGAAAATTCCAATTTTTAATTCAATATATCAAGAAAATTTTAAAAAAATTAATACAAAAAAAGTTAATATTAATTTGCTCAATAATTTGAATTTAATAAAAATTAATTTATATAAATATCCATCTATTAAAATTTTAAAAAAAATTAACAACATAAACAGTTTATTTGAAACTGTATTAATCTCAGCAAATGATGAGTTGGTTGAACTATATATTCATAATAAAATCAAATTTTTGCAAATTAATAAAATTTTATTAAAAATTTTAAATAACAAAAAATATTCGAATCTAATTAAGAAAAAGCCTAAAAAAATATCTGATATTATAAATTTATCTAAAGAAGTAAGGTTGAAAACAAGAAATCTATGTATACAGTTAAGAAAATAATGAAAATATTTTTTAAATCGTTAATAATAATTCTATTTATTGCAATTCCTGGTAATTCTGAAATTATCAAAGAAATAAAAGTTGAAGGTAATAAGAGAATCTCAAGTGAAACAGTTAAAATTTTTACTGAAGTTGAATTAAATTCTGACCTAAATATAAATCAATTAAATGATGTTATTAAAAACCTTTATTCAACAGAATATTTTAAAGATGTAAATATTAATGTTCAAAATAATATTTTATATATTTATGTTGAAGAGAATCCAATTATTCAATCAATTGAATTCAAAGGTATAAAAAATAAAAGAATTCTTAAAGTACTAAATGAACAAATAGAACTTCGGGAAAAAAATTCTTTTATAAAAAATAAAGTAAAAAAAGACGAAAATAAAATTTCTAATATTTTGAGAAGTAATGGTTTTTATTTTTCAAAAGTTTCATCTAAATTAAAAAATAATAATAATAATACAATAGATCTTATTTATGAAATTGATTTAGGAGAAAAAGCCTTTATAAAAAAAATCTCCTTTATTGGAGATAAAAAAATTAAAGAAAATAAGCTAAGAAAAATCATTGTTTCCGAAGAAGCAAAATTTTGGAAATTTATTAGCAACAAGAAATTTCTTGATATTAATAGAGTAAAACTTGATCAAAATTTATTATATAATTATTATAGAAATAAAGGCTATTATAATGTTTCTATTGAAAGTTCATCTGCAAAAATAATTAATCAAACTGATTTTGAATTAATTTTCAATATAAATGCTGGAAAAAAATATTATTTTGGCAATATTGATCTATCAATACCTAGTGATTATTCCATAGAAAGTTTTAATAAAATTATTGAAACGATGAATAAATTGGAAGGCGAAGTTTATTCTTTAGATAAAGTAAAAAAAGTACTTAATAAAATTGACGAGATTGCTTTAACAAAAGAATTTGAGTTTATTAATGCAAAATATGATGAAACCATAGACAATAATAAAATTAATTTAGTTTTAAAATTAGAAGAATCAGAAAAATTTTATATTGAAAGAATAAATATTTTTGGAAATTATATCACGCAAGAAAATGTAATTAGAAATGCATTGGTAGTTGACGAAGGCGATGCATTTAATGAAATACTTGTAAATAAATCTATAAATGAAGTAAAAGGAAAAAGAATATTTAAAAAAGTAACAAAAAAAATTAATAGTGGATCTACAGATAAACTAAAAACAATTGATATTACTGTTGAAGAACAAGCCACAGGTGAAATATCTGCTGGCGCTGGAACAGGAACAAGTGGATCTACTCTTTCATTTGCAATTAAAGAAAATAATTACATGGGAACTGGCGTTAAACTTAATACTCAATTAGCAATAAGCGATACTGGTATTAGTGGTATTTTCAGTACAAATAATCCAAATTATAAAAATAGTGACAAAGGATTATTTACAAGATTAGAAGCTACCCAAGTAGATCAAATGAAAAAATTTGGATATAAATCATCTAAAACTGGTTTTTCATTAGGTACATCATTTGAACAGTATGCAGATGTTTATTTTTCACCAACATTAAATAATTATTTTGAAACATTAAAAACATCATCATCAGCATCTGACGCAAAGAAAAAGCAAAAAGGTGACTACTTTGATAGTAGTTTTAGTTATGGTTTAACTTTAAATAAATTAAATCAAAATTTTCAACCATCTTCTGGTTTTTTGAGCAAATTTAGTCAAGTTATTCCTATTTATTCCGACGATTATAGTATTGAAAATAAATATACTTTTTCTAAGTATTACTCACCTAACGACAATGCAATTATTTCATTAAGATTTTTAGCAAATTCAATTAATTCTTTAGCAGGAGACGATGTTAGAATTTCAAAAAGATTATTTTTACCAAATAAAAGATTAAAAGGATTTGAGTATGGTAAAATCGGTCCAAAAGATGGAGATGATTATATTGGTGGTAATTATGCAACATCATTAAATTTTACAACCACACTTCCACGTTTATTTACTAACTTAGAAAATTTTGATTTTAGTTTTTTTATTGATGCAGGAAATGTTTGGGGTGTTGATTATAGTGATTTAATTAGTGATAATAGTAAAATAAGATCATCAACAGGCTTAGCTGTAGATTGGTTTACACCAATTGGCCCTTTAAGTTTTTCATATTCTCAACCAATTACAAAAGCTGATTCAGATAAAACTGAAAATTTAAGAATAGATATTGGTACAACTTTTTAATGAAAAAAATTTTACTAGCATTTTTTTTTATAATATTCTCGTATAATTCATATGCACAGGAAAAAATTGTATACTTAGATACTAATTATTTGCTTTCACAATCAGAAGTTGGAAAATATGTTAACTCAAAGCTAAAAGTAATTAATGATAAAAATATTGAAGAATTTAAAAAACTAGAACTTAGCATTAAATCAGGTGAAGAAAATCTTTTGAAACAAAAAAATATTTTAAAAAAAGAAGATTATGAAAAAAAAGTTTTAGATTTGCAAAAAAAGTTTCAATCATATCAAGAAGAAAGAAAGAAAAAAAATGCTGAGCTAAATCAATTAAGAAATAATGCAGGAAATCAAATATTAAAACATATAAATGAAATTTTAACAAATTATTCACAAAATAAATCTATTTCTTTAATAATTGAAAAAAAAAATGTAGTTATTGGCAAAACTGATTTAGATGTTACATCAGAGGTTTTAACCCTGTTAAATAAAAAAATTAAAAAAATTGAGTTACAATAATGACAGATAAACTAAATAAAAAACAAATTGTAGAATTGTTACCACACAGAGAGCCAATGTTATTAATCGATGAACTAAAAAATATTAAAAAGTTATTTTCCGCAACAGCAATTGTAAATGTAAAAAAAGACAGTTTTTTTGTACAAGGCCATTTTCCAGGCAACCCAGTTATGCCCGGAGTACTTATAGTAGAAGCTTTCGGTCAAGCAGCTGCTGCCTTAACAGCCGCAGGAATTGACAAGAATGAATACGAGAATAAATTAGTTTTTTTGATGAGCGTTGAAAAAGCCAGATTCAGAAATCCTGTCATACCTGATTGTAAACTAGAATTAAATATAGAGGCCATAAGATCTCACGGTAGAGTCTGGAAATATAAAGGAGAAGCTTTTGTTCAAGGAAAAAAAATGGCAGATGCCCAATGGTCTGCAACTATAGTTGATAGGAAATAATTAGCAATAAATCTTGATAAGTATTTAATTTAAGTTTTGATATTAAACTTATTAATGAGCAATCCATTTTTTAAAAATATAGGACCTTTTAAAATTGAAAAATTATTTAATCTTTCTGGTTTAGAAAATATCAATAATTTTAAAAATGAAAAAATTTTTGATATTAAAGATTTATCTTCATCAACATCAAAAGATATTACTTTCTTTCATTCAAAGAAATATTCTAACATTGCGAGTAACACAAAAGCTTTATTTTGTATTACTACAGAAAATTTAAAAAATTATTTACCAAAAAAGTGTAAAAAAATTATTGTTGATAATGTTTTAGTTTCTACTGCTAAAATTACAAAAATATTTTATCCTGACTCCGCAACTGATGATTTTGATACAACATCAAAAGATATAAACAAAACTTTATTTAAGAAAAAAGTTAAATTTGGAAAAAATGTATTAATTGGCAAAAATGTAAAAATAGGAAAAAATTGTTCTATTGGTCATAACTCTATTGTAGAAAAAAATGTAGTTATAGGTAATAATTGTTCCATCGGTTCTAATGTAATTATAAGAAATACAATAATACATAATAATGTTCATATTTTAGATGGATGTGTAATTGGAAAAAAAGGCTTTGGTTTTTTTCCAGATAAAGAATCAAATTTTAGATATCCTCAAGTTGGTGTTGTTATTATTAATGATAATGCAGAAATAGGTTGTGGCTCTACTATTGATCGTGGATCCATGTCTAATACTGTAATTGGAAAGAATACTTACTTAGATAATCAAGTACATATTGCACATAATGTTAAAATTGGTGATAATTGTATAATAGCTGGCCAAGTTGGATTTGCTGGAAGTTCTGAATTAGGAAACCATGTTATGATTGGTGGTCAGGCAGGAGTATCAGGTCATTTAAAAATTGGTAACAATGTTCAAATAGGTGGTGGAAGCGGTGTGATTAAAGATATACCAAATAATTCTAAAGTTATGGGTTACCCCGCAAAAAGTTTAAAAAATTTTATAAGAGAAAATAAATGATACATAAAACTGCAATAGTAGATACTAAAGCCAAAGTTTCAAGTTCAGCAAAAATAGGAGCATATTCTATAATTGGTCCCAAAGTTGAAATTGGTGATGATACAATAATTCATTCGCAGGTAAACATTTCGGGAAATACAAAGATTGGAAATGGAAATAAAATCTATCCATTTGCAGCAATTGGTAATGATCCTCAAGATTTGAAGTATGCCAGTGAAGAAACTAAACTTGTAATTGGAGATAATAATAAAATTAGAGAATATGTAACAATTCATCCTGGTACTATAGGAGGTGGTGGTTTAACTAAAATTGGAAATAATTGCTTATTTATGATTTCGTCTCATGTAGCTCATGATTGTAATGTTGGAAATAATGTTATTATAGCAAACAATGTTCCTTTAGGTGGTCATGTAACTATCGAGGATAACGTAGTTATAGGTGGAAATTCTGCTGTGCAACAATTTACAAGAATAGGACAAATGGCAATGATTGGAGGAATGACCGGTGTTTTACATGATGTAATTCCATACGGCTTATCAATTGGTAACAGAAATTATTTACAAGGACTTAATCTAATTGGATTAAGAAGAGCTAATATTGAAAATAAAGACATTTTAGGTCTTACAGAAGCATATAAGAAAATTTTTGCTACAAAAAATCTTACAGACAATCTTAGCAAATTAAATGGTGAGTTTAAAGAAAATCCATTAGTAAAAAATGTTATTGAATTTATAACAAAGGATAAAAAAAGATCTATTTGCACACCCTTTTCTAAGGAATAAGATGATTGGCTTGATATTTGGAGAAACTAATTTTCCAATTGAAATTCTAAAAAAAATAAAGAAAGAGAGATTAAATTATTTAATAATTGATTTATCTAAATCAAAAAAATTTAAAAATGATAGAAAATCATATTCAGTTTCAATTGGAGAATTTGGTAAAATTATTAATATTTTAAAAAATAATAAATGTAAAAAAGTACTTTTTGCCGGAAAAGTATCAAAACCAAAGTTTTCAAAACTTAAATTAGATTTAAAAGGTATTTATTATATGCCAAGAATAATAAAAGCTTCAAAAATTGGTGATGTAGCTATATTAAAAGAAATTATTAATATATTTAAACAACAGTCAATTAAAACAATAAGTTCAATAAAATTTAATACCGAATTATCACTTAAAAGAGGAAATTATTCTAAAATTAAACCTAACAAAGAAGATAAAAAAGATATTAAAAAAGCCATAATTACATTGAATAAATTAGGAAAGTATAACTTTAGTCAAGGAACAGTTGTTAGAAACAAAAAAGTAATAGCAATTGAAGGAAGAGATGGAACAGAAAAAATGCTTAAAAAATGTAGAAGTAAAAAGTTTAGAAACAATGGTGTTTTAGTAAAGTTTCCAAAAAAAAAACAAGATCTTAGAATTGATCTTCCTACAGTAGGTTTAAAAACATTAATTCAATGTAAATTAGCTGGTCTTAAAGGAATAGTACTGAAGAGCAAACAAAATGTATTATTAGATAAAAGCAAATGTATAAATTTAGCTAACAGAAATAAAATGTTTATTACAGTTATATGAAAAAAATATTTGTACTTACCGGTGAACCATCTGGAGATAAATTGGCCTCAACTGTTATTTCTAAATTAAAAGAAAATAATCCAAATATTGAATATTCTTGTGTCGGTGGGACACATTTAAATTCTTTAGGAATAAAATCAATATATGACCTTAAAGAAATAACCTACATAGGTTTCACAAGTGTTTTGCTAAATATATTAAAAATAAAAAAAAAAATTGACTATACAGTAGATAAGATAATTGAATTTAAACCCGATATTTTGTTTAGCGTCGATAGCCCTGATTTTACTTTAAGAGTTACTAAAAAAGTTAGGAAAATCAACCCTAATATAAAAACAATACATTATGTTGCTCCTCAAGTGTGGGTCTGGAGAGAGGGTAGAGTAAAGAAATTTAAAAAATTTTTAGACCATATTCTTTTATTATTTAATTTTGAAAAGAAATATTTTGATAAAGAAAATATTAATAATACATTTGTAGGACATCCGTTACTTGAAAAAAAAATTAAATCAAAAATTGATTTATCAAATTTAATTCCAAAAGGTAAAAAAATTATATCTCTATTTGCAGGAAGCAGATCATCTGAAACATCAATACTATTACCAATTTTAATAGATTTTATAAAACTTATGAATGAAAAATTTAATGATTATTTATTTGTATTTCATACAACTGAAGAAAATAAAAATTATATTAATGATAATATTAAAATAGCAAAACTAGATAATATTCAGGTAATTTCTGATGAAAATATTAAATTACAAATATTATCAAGATCTGTATTTGCAGTTTCTAAATCTGGTACGGTTTCACTAGAAATTTGTAATGCAAAAATCCCATCAATTATTATTTATAAAATGAATTTTTTAAATTTTATGATTGTTAAATTCTTGGTAAAAATTAAATATGCCAATATTATTAATATAATTAACAACAAAGAAGTTATTCCAGAACTTATTCAAAATGAATGCAACCCTAAAGAAATTTTTAAAACAGTTGTTTATTTTTTAAAAAATCCAGCACTTATGGATAAACAAATCAATGATTTTACTAATACTTTAGATGAAATTAGATCTAAAACTTCGTCTGCAGATGAAGCATCGTCTGTTTTATCAAGTTATCTTATTTCCTAATCTTTTTAAGACCTCGTCTTTACCAAGTGAACTAATTATATCGTAAATTCCAGGACCAAATTTTGATCCTGTTAAAAATATTCTTAGTGGCTGACCAACCCCTTTGAAGTTTGTATTGTTTGTTTTTATAAGACCATTAATAATTGGTTCTAAGTTTTCTTTGTTTAATTTTTCTATTTTTGAGATACTATTTGAAAATTCGGATGCTATTTTTTTTGCATTATCATCTATTAGTTTGATGTCATCTTGGTTAAAAGTAACAATATCTTGAATTATGTATTTAGAATTTTTGTATATATCCTCTAGAGTTTTAGCCTTGTTTTTAAGAAATGTTAATGAAGATTTAATTTTATCCTCTTTTTCATTAGGTATTTTTTCTTTATAAATTTCGCAGTATTTAACTAATTGATTGAAAAGTTCATTTTTATCAATATTTTTAATATAATGTTCATTCATTGATAATATTCTGCTCATATCAAGTTTTGATGGAGATTTTCCTATTCCTTCCAAATTAAAGTGTTGAATACTTTCTTCCTCAGTAAATATTTCCTTATCTTTAAAGGACCACCCTAATCTTAGAAGGTAATTTCTTAATGCTTCCGGCATTATTCCAACCTTTGAATAATCATCCAAAGTTGATGCTTTGTCTCTCTTAGAAAGCTTTTTACCTTCGGTTGTATGTATTAAAGGTATATGTGCAAATGATGGGATTTGCCATTTCATGGCCAAATAAATCTGCATTTGTTTAAAGGTATTAATTTTATGATCATCTCCTCGGATTATATGAGTAATATTCATTTGATGATCGTCAACTGATGCTGATAAATTATAAGTTGGAGATCCATCATTTCTCAATATTATGAAATCTTCTATAGTGTTATTTTCTATTTGAATATCACCTTGAACTAAATCTTTTAATATAGTAGATCCATCAATTTTACTTTTAAATCTTATTGTAGGTTTTATATCTTTTGGAGCATCAGCTTCACTTTTATCTCTCCATTTTCTATCATAAATGTAAGGAATTTTTTTTTGTTTTGCTCTATTTTTCTGCTCTTCTATTTCTTCATTTGAACAATAACATTTGTAAGCATGATCATTTTTTAATAGCTCATTAGCAATTTTAATATGATCATCTATTTTTTTGGATTGTATGTATTCATTACCATCATGTTCAATACCTATCCATTTAAGAGATTGTATTATTTGATTTTTGTATTCTTCCTTTGATCTTTCTTTATCTGTATCTTCAATTCTTAAAAAAAAAGAACCTTTTTGATTCTTTGAAAATAACCAATTAAATAGTGCAGTTCTTACCCCTCCTATATGCAGAGGTCCAGTTGGAGATGGAGCAAATCTTGTTGCTACTTTTGACATTAATGATGTTTAGACTATTTTAATGAAAGTTTCTATATAAAGATACCAGAATACCTTGTACTTTTACTCTATCTGGCCCAAAAATTTTAGTTTCATAATTTCTGTTAGCACTTTCAAGGGCAACCGTTTTACCTTTTCTTCTCAATCTTTTTAACATTGCTTCATGATCATCAATTAAAGCAACAACAATTTTTCCATTTTCAGCTGTATCTGTTTTTTTTATTATAACAGTATCACCATCGTTTATACCAGCTTCAATCATCGAATCTCCACTTACTTTTAAACCAAAAAATTCACCATTTTTTTCAATATTTTCAGGTAGTGGAATTCTAGTTACTTCATTTTGAATAGCTTCAATAGGTGTTCCCGCAGCAATGCTACCAAGAACCGGAATATCTTTATCATCATTTAAGGAATTAGTCTCATCAAGTCCTCCTTTTATAACACTTGGAGAAAATGAATTATAAATATCATTTGCCGATGCTGTTTCAGGAAGCTTAATAACTTCCAAAGCTCTTGCTTTGTGAGCTAATCTTTTAATAAAGCCTCTTTCTTCTAAAGCGCTTATTAATCTGTGTATACCTGACTTCGATTTAAGATTTAATGAGTGTTTCATTTCTTCATAAGAAGGAGACACACCTGTAGATCTCAACTTCTTGTTGATAAATAAAAGCAGGTTTTTTTGTTTTTTAGTTAACATAGAACAAATTAAGTACATCTATGTTCTATAAAAGTTCTTTTAAATTAACAACAGCTTAAAAACCAATAAAACATGGGCTTTTTGGCTATAGAACTGAAAAAATAGAATTTTTTTCAAGATTTTTTAGAAGTGATTCACCAATTAAAAAAGTTTTAATATTTGTTTTATTTTTAATTTCTAAGAGTTCATCTTTATTTTTAATTCCACTCTCAGAAATTAATGGACCACTATGTTTTTCTAAAACATTATGAATATCATAGGTTGTGTTAATTTCTGTTTTTAAAGTTTTAAGGTTTCTATTATTAATACCAATTAAAGCTTCATTAAATTTTAAAGCTCTTTTAGCTTCCTCAACATTATGAACTTCAACTATAACTGACATATTTAATTTTGTCGCTTCTTCATACAAAATATTTGCAACTTCATCAGAAACACCAGCTAATATGATTAATATTGCATCTGCACCATAGCTTTTTGCAAGGTAAACTTGAAATTTATCAATAAAAAAATCTTTACATAATATTGGAAGCCTAACAGCTTGTTTTATTTTACTTATATGTAACAAATTTCCTAAAAAAAAATCTTCTTCTGTTAAAACAGATAAACATGTAATTTTATTTTTATAATATATTTCTGCAATATTAACTGGATTATAGTTTTCTACTATTATACCAGCTGATGGACTAGCTTTTTTTATTTCTGCAATAATTGAAATTTTATTTTTGCTTTCATTATTTTCAATCGTTTGTTTGAAATTTATAAAAGACTTATTTTCATTTATTTTTAATTTCAGAATTTCAAGAGATACAGATTTTTTTAACAAATCTATCTTCTTTTTTTTATTTTCAATTATTTTTTCTAATATATTTTCAGCCACTTTGAATATTTTTTAAATGTTTAAATGCCCTTCCAGATTTTATAAAATCTCTAGCATAATTATAAGCTAAATTAAAATCTTTATATTTTTCTGAAACGATTAATCCAGCTGCAGCATTTAAGCAAACAGCTTTAGAAAAATCATTATCTTCACCTTTAAATATTTCTATTATTTTATTTGAATTAAACAGTGCATCATCACCGACTAAATCTTCAAACTTATTAGCGTTTATTTTTAATTCTTTTGGATCAATTGTTATTTCAGAAATATTATTATATTTTAGTTGAACCACATTAGTTTTTGCATAAGGAGAAATTTCATCTAATCCATCTTCACTGTTAACAATCCAAGCAAATTTAATATTAAGATTACTTAGCGCCACTGCAAAAATTTTTAATAATTTTTTATCAAATACACCAATAACTTGTCTTTCAACTAGAGCAGGGCTGCTTAACGGTCCAATCATATTAAATATTGTTCTTTTTCCAATTTTTTTTCTTGTAGGACCAACAAATTTCATAGCATTATGATAATTGGGTGCAAACATAAAACCAAAATAATTTTTATTTATTTGATCTTCTATTTCTGTAGGTTCTAAGTTAATATTAATATTTAATGCTTCCAAAACATCTCCAGAGCCACATTTTGAGGAGACAGCTTTATTACCATGTTTTGCTACCTTGATTTCCATGCTAGACAATAAAAGTGCCGAAGCCGTTGATATATTTAATGTATTCATTCCATCACCTCCAGTACCGCATGTATCAACACAATTTTGAATATTTACTCTATTTGATTTTTCTCTTAACACATATACGCCACCGGCTATTTCATCAGAGACCTCACCTTTGATGGATAAAAGGGTAAGAAAATCATATATCTCATCTTCAGTAGCTTCACCATCCATTAATATATTGAAAGCTGACTTACTTTCTTCAAAAGATAAATCTTGTTTTTTTTTGAGTTTTTCTAAAAATTCTTTCATTAGTTTTTATGATTTATGAAGTTTTTTAAAATTTTTATTCCAATGGTAGTTTTTATACTTTCAGGATGAAATTGTAATCCATGAATATTATATTTTTTATGCATTACCCCCATGATTATACCATCTTTTGTTTGAGCAGTGATTACAAGATTTTTTGATAATGTTTTTTTATCAATTATTAAACTATGATATCTTGTAGCTTCAAACCTCTTGGGCAAATTTTTTAAAATACCAATTTTAAAAGATTGAATTTTACTTGTTTTTCCATGCATTAACTTTTTAGCTTGAATAATTTTAGATCCAAAAACTTGTCCAATTATTTGATGACCTAAACACACACCAAGTATTGGAATTTTCTTATATAGTTTTTTAACAATTCTTAAACAATTTCCTGATTGATCTGGATTACCTGGACCAGGAGATATTACAATCTTATTATATTTTTTTTTAATAATTTCTTTTTCTGTAACTTTGTCATTTCTAATTACTTCAACATTTGCTTTTAAAGATGATAGGTAATGATAAAGGTTAAAAGTAAAACTATCGTAATTATCAATTAATAATATTTTCATTTTTATTCTAATGATTTTAATAAAGCTTTAGCTTTATTTACTGTTTCTTTATATTCATTAATAGGTTTGCTATCAGCAACAATACCAGCTCCTGCTTGCACATAAAATTTATTATTTTTTGAAACTGCAGTTCTTAGTGCTATACAAGTATCAAAATCTCCATTTGCTGAAAAATAACCAATTCCACCAGCGTATACTTTTCTTTTTGTACTCTCTAATTCATCTATAATTTCCATAGCCCTTATTTTGGGAGCTCCAGATACAGTTCCAGCAGGAAAGCCTGAAAGAAGAGTATCAAATTTTGTAAACTTTTTATTAAATTTACCCATTACATTGGAAACAATATGCATAACATGAGAGTATTTTTCTATTACAAATTTCTCAGTTACTTTTACAGTGTTAATCTTTGATACTTTTCCAGCATCATTTCTTCCTAAATCTAATAACATTAAGTGTTCAGAAAGTTCTTTTTTATCTTTTAATAAATCTTTCTGAAAATATTTATCTTCATTTTTATTTCTACCCCTAGGTCTAGTACCTGCGATTGGCCTAATCGTAATATTATTATTTCTCAATCTAACTAAAATTTCTGGACTCGCTCCGATTATTTGAAAATCATCAAAATTAAAAAAATACATAAAGGGTGAAGGATTGTTAATTCTAAGTTTTTTATATATTTCGATAGGGTTTTTAGTAAGTTTTGCTTCAAATCTTTGACTTAAAACAACTTGAAAAATGTCACCAATTTTAATGTATTTTTTAGCTTTTATGACATTTTTTAAAAAATTATTTTTAGAAATATTTGACTTAACTTTAATTTTTTTTTGAAATTTATCAGTTGTAAAATTTAGATTGTAATTTGATATAAAAATTAAATTATTAATATGATTTTCTATAGAATTAAATTTTATTTTGTAATTATTTATTTTTTCATCGCCAAAACAATTTATTATATAATAAATTTTCTGCTGATAATTATCATGAATTATTAAAGTTCTTGGCCTTAAAATTCTAGCATCTGGAATTTTAAGATCATCATTACATGAATTTGAAATTTTTTCTATGTACCTTATTATATCATAAGAAAAATAACCTGATAGCAAACTGCTAATGGGAGGTAGATTTTTTGGAATTTTAAATTTAAACTTTTCAATGATCTCCTCTATATTTTTTTTTGGAGTCCCTTTAATTTTAATCTTTTTATTCTTTTTATAAACAAAACAGTTATTATTATTAAATTCCCATATTTTATCAGGATTTCTTCCAAAAATTGTGTATCTACCTTTTACAACACCTTTTTCAACAGATTCGAAAACAAAACTATTTTTTTCATTTAGGAAATTATTAATTAAATTATCAATTTCAATTAATCCATTTGTATCCTTAGAGTAATAAATAATTTGATTAATTTTTTTTTTGTGTTTTTTTTTAAAACTTTTGAGATCAACATTTAACATTATTTATTTAAAATAATTTTTCATTCTATCAAGGGTTTTTTGATTTACTTCAATTTTATATTTTTCATTTAATAAAAAATCATATGAATTATATAGATTATCTCTTAATTTTTTATTTGTCTTATTTGCAAAAATTTTATTATCCTCGCTATTTTTATCTAAATTATTTTCATAAATATTTTTTATTTTAACTAAATAGACATTGTTATTTTTATCGGATACTAGTGAAAAATTATTTAGATTTAAAGAGTAAATTAGGCTTACAGAGTCAAAAGTAAATTTATCTGTATCATTAACATTTTTAATTTTTAAATTTTTAATTTCATCTTTCCCTAACTTTGAAAAATCTTTATTTTCAAATTCTTTTTTTTGAATTTTTTTCATCAATTCACTATGTAGTTCGTATTTTTTTATTTCATATAAGTCGTTTTTTGCTATTTCAAGAAATTCTTTATTTTCTAAACTTGGTAACAATTTTTTAAAATTATTAATTTCATATAATACAAAAAAATCATTTTTATCTAACAGCTCTAAAGTGCTTGAGTTCCTTTTTTTATAAATTTCGATAAGCAAATCATCTTTATTTTCTTTTGGATAATATTCTTTAATTGTTTCAACCTTTAAATTATATTTTTTTGCTATTTCATTTATTTTATTGTTATTTATTATTAAATCTTCAATTTCATCAATTTTTGAAAAGAAATTTTCAGTAAACTCGGTTTCTCCCGTTAAATTATTTGGATTTATTTTAATCAGCGATATGTCTATTTTTTCAATTAAAAATTTTTCTTTGTTTTCGTTAATATGTTTTTTTATATCATCAATTTTTATTTCATTTTTTTTCGTATATATTGAAATTAAATCTATATAATCAACCTCAACCTCTTTAAGCTCATCTTTATACGTTTTGTTTACTAGAAAATAAGGAGACTTAATTCCACCACCTATATAACTAAATAAATTTTTTTTTAATTCGTTATTTCTAATATTTTTTTCAAATTCTACAGACGATATATTATTTTCAAGTAAAAATTTCTCATATTTTATTCTTGAAAAATTATTATTTTCATCTTGAAAATTTTTTTGATTTTTCAATCTATTTGCAATTGCTTCGTCAGAAATTAAAATCTTTAACTCATTAATTTCTATATCTATAAGAGTAGTTGATACTAATTGAGTCAAAAGTTCTTCGAGAACATTATTATCAATATTTTCTTTTATTACTTCAGTGCTAATTTTTGAATTATTTACGAAATCTGCAAAATCTTGAGCAGATAAATTGTAATTATTTATTTTAGCAATACTATTTGTATTACCTCCGCTAAAAACACTTCCCATACCCCAAAAAACAAATGGAATAATTATTATAGCTACAAGAACCCCCGCAAGCTTTCCTTTTGAAAAATTTCTAAGTTTATCTAGCATTTAGTTTTAATTTTATTGATCTATAAAAAACAAACCTATAAATTAAATTTAAGTTAATGACAAATAATATGTTTTTTATTGCAAATTGGAAAATGTTTGGTGATTTTAAGTCAGTAAATTCCATTAAAAAAGTGATCAAACTTTCAAAAGACAAAAAATATAAAAAAGCAAAAATCATATATTGTCCACCATATACATTATTAGATAAATTTTTTAAAATAACCAAAAATAGTAAAATTGAAATAGGAGCTCAAAATTGTCATCATTATCAAAATCCTGGACCTTTTACCGGTTCAGTAAATGTTGATTTAATAAAATCTATTGGAGCAAAGTACGTAATAATTGGTCATTCAGAAAATAGATCATCTGGCGATACCAATCATAATATAAACCTTAAAATTAAATCTGCTCTTAAAAAAAAATTAAAAGTTATTTTCTGTATTGGTGAAACTTTAAAAGAAAAAAGAAAAAATAAAACTAATTCAGTTTTAAATTCTCAAATAATCCGAGGTCTTAAAAATATAAAAAAAAATAATAATATTATTTTTGCTTATGAACCAGTTTGGTCAATTGGAACAGGTTTAGTGCCTAAAAATAAAGATCTTAAGATTCAAATTAATGTAATTAAAAAAATATTGTCTAAATTTTGGAGATTAAATAATCCAAAAATAATTTATGGTGGTTCAGTAAATCCAAAAAATATCAATGATTTAAGAAAAATTAGTTCAATTAAAGGTTTTTTGGTTGGTGGCGCATCACAAAAAGCTAAAAATTTTATTGATATCATTAAAAAAACTATTAATTAGTCATCATGGAAAACATATTGTTAATAATAAACATCATCCTTGCAATTTTACTTGTTATGTTTGTTCTATTTCAAAAATCTGAAGGTGGAGCTTTAGGAATAGGTGTTTCGCAAGAAAATTTTATGTTTTCAAGATCTTCAGGAAATTTTTTAACTAAGGCAACAGCGATTATAGCTACGTTGTTTATCATTTGTAGCCTTGCATTAACAATAGTTTCAAGGGGAGATATTGCACCAACATCATCAGTTTTAGATAAAATTGAAGAAAATTCTGATGAAGCACCAGAAATTCCTGAAAATAATAATTAATACTTTCATTTTATATTAAGTACGGCTATAAAGTACTTCCATGGCGCGATATATATTTGTCACTGGCGGCGTGGTTTCATCACTAGGTAAGGGATTATCATCGGCATCACTAGCTTATTTATTAAAATCTCAAGGTTACAAAGTTAGGATCAGAAAAATGGATCCTTATTTAAATGTAGATCCAGGAACGATGAGTCCTTTTCAGCACGGTGAGGTTTTTGTAACCAATGACGGAGCAGAAACGGATTTAGATCTTGGTCATTATGAAAGATTTACAAATATATCAGCAAAAAAATCTGACAATATTACAACTGGTAAAATTTATAGTGATATAATTAAAAAAGAACGTAAAGGAAAATACTTAGGGAAAACAGTTCAAGTTATACCTCATGTTACAGATAGAATTAGAGAATTTATAAAGGACGATATATCCAATGAAGATTTTGTAATTTGCGAAATTGGAGGAACAGTTGGAGATATAGAAAGCTTACCTTTTGTAGAAGCTATAAGACAATTTGCTAATGAAGTTGGAAAAAATAAAAGTTTATTTATTCATTTAACTTTTGTTCCATTTTTAAAATCATCAGATGAAATTAAAACTAAACCAACACAACATTCAGTTAAAGAACTAAGGAGTCTTGGTATCCAGCCAGATATAATTATTTGCAGATCTCAAAAATCTATACCATTAGACCAAAGAAAAAAAATATCACTTTTTTGTAATGTCTCAATTGAAAATGTTATAGAAACAGTAGATGTAAGAACGATTTATGAGGCTCCAATAAGTTTTTATAATGAAAAATTGGATAAGCAGGTTTTAAAATATTTTAAATTAAAACCAAGAAAAAAAGTCGATTTATTACCTTGGAAAAAAATTACAAAAACTCTGTTAAACACAAAAAAAAAATTAAATATTGCCATTATAGGCAAATATGTAAATCTAAAAGATGCCTATAAATCTCTAGACGAAGCATTAATTCATGGGGGAATAAGTAATAACATAAAAGTAAATTTAGTCAGAATTGAATCTGATAAATTAAAACCAAGTCACATTAACAAATTGTTAAAAAATGTGTCTGGTATTTTAATACCTGGAGGATTTGGAAAAAGGGGAACAGAAGGAAAAATTTCAGCTATAAGTTTTGCTAGAAGAAATAAAATTCCATTTTTAGGTATCTGTTTTGGTATGCAAATGGCGGTAATAGAATTTGCTAGAAATACTTTAAAAATTAAAAATGCAGGATCTAGTGAGCTTGATAAAAAATGTTATTCTGTAATAGGATTGTTGAATGAGTGGAACAAAGATGGAAAAATACTAAAAGGAACAAATAAAGATTTGGGTGGCACAATGAGATTAGGTTTATATGAAGCAAAATTAAGACATAATTCATTGGTAGAAAAAATATACAAATCAAAATCTATATTCGAAAGACATAGACATAGGTACGAGGTGAATAATAACTTAAAAAATAAATTTGAAAATAAAGGATTGATTTTTTCTGGAATGTCTCCAGATAATAAATTACCTGAGATTATTGAGCTTAAAAATCATCCATGGTTTATAGGAGTACAGTTTCATCCAGAATTTAAATCTAGACCTTTGACTCCACATCCTTTATTCTCATCATTTATCAAGGCAGCAAAATTCTATAATGATAAATAAAGTAGTAAATTGTAACGGAATTAAAATATCTAATAATAATAAAATAAACCTTATATCAGGTCCGTGCCAACTTGAAAGCGAACAGCATGCAATGGATATGGCAGGTAAAATAAAAGAAATTGCATCAAAATTTGGTATTGGATTAATTTACAAAACATCATTTGATAAGGCTAACCGAACAAGTTTAAAAGGAAAAAGAGGAGCTGGATTAGATTTATCATTACCTGTTTTTGACAAGATAAGAAAAGAATTAAAACTTCCTGTATTAACAGATATTCATAATGTTGAACAATGTTCTATTGTATCTGAACATGTTGATGTATTGCAAATACCAGCTTTCTTATGTCGTCAAACTGATTTATTAATTGCTGCAGCTAAAACTAATAAAATTATTAACGTAAAAAAAGGACAATTTTTAGCTCCATGGGATATGGTAAATGTAACAAAAAAAATTTCAGATTCTGGAAATGAAAATATTCTTGTAACAGAAAGAGGTGCTAGCTTCGGATATAACACATTGGTTTCAGATATGAGATCAATACCTATAATGGCAAAAAATGGTTACCCAATAGTTTTTGATGGAACTCATTCAGTACAACAACCTGGCGGTCTAGGTGAAAAAAGTGGTGGTCAGAGAGAATTTGTTGAATATTTATCACGAGCTGCAACTGCAGTTGGCATAGCTGCAATTTTTTTAGAAACACATCAAGATCCAGATAATGCTCCATCAGACGGACCAAACATGGTTCCGTTAAATAAATTAGAGAGTCTAATTTCCCAATTAGTTGAAATTGATAATCTTGTTAAAAAATAAATGAGCAAAATAACAAAAGTTATAGCAAGACAAGTTTATGATAGCAGAGGAAATCCCACAATAGAAGCGGAAGTTTTTGCAAATAATATGAAAGCAAGAGCGATTTGTCCATCAGGTGCCTCTACAGGATCGCATGAAGCATACGAAAAAAGAGATGTAAAAAATAAGAAATACTTAGGCAAAAGTGTTTTAAAACCAGTAAAGTTAATTAATAAAATAATTTCGAAAAAATTAAGAAATCAAAACATACATAATCAAGAAAAAATTGATTATATTTTAATTAAAACTGATGGTACGAAACAAAAGAAAAAATTTGGAGCAAATTCACTTTTAGCTGTATCAATGGCTGTTAAAAAACTATCTGCAAGAATTAAAAAGATTCCACTTTATAAAACTTTTTTAGTTAAAAATAATTTTAAGTTACCTTACCCATTAATGAATGTAATTAATGGAGGTGCTCATGCAAATAATGGTCTCAGAATTCAAGAGTTTATGATTAGACCTGATAAAGCTAAATCAATTACAGAAGCTGTAAGAATGTGTTTTTTAGTAATTAATAATTTAAAAAATATAATTAAAAAAAGAGGAGAATCTACTTCTGTTGGTGACGAAGGAGGTTTTGCTCCAATGATAAATGACAATGAGAATGCCTTAAAATTAATAGTAAAAGCTATAGAAAAAGCAGGTTTCAAAAATGGCAAAGATGTATCAATATGTTTAGATGTAGCTGCTAATGAACTGTTTAAAAATAAAAAATATTCTATTCATTCTAAAAAATTTTTATCTACAGATAAAACTATAGATAAATATTTAAAATTAATAAAAAAATATAAAATTAAATCAATCGAAGATCCATTTTCCGAAGATGACTGGATTTCATGGAATAAATTTATGAAAAAAGTTTCAAAAAAAACTCAAATTGTGGGAGATGATTTGTATGTAACAAACTTAGAAAGATTAAAGATTGGTTTTTTGAATAAATCATCTAATTCTATATTAATTAAACTAAATCAAATAGGAACAGTTTCAGAAACTTTAGAAGTAATTAAATTTGCTCAATTAATTGGTTTTAGTACAATAATATCTCATAGGTCAGGTGAAAGTGAGGATACTTTTATTTCAGACTTAGCAGTAGGTACTAATTCTAATCAGATAAAAACTGGATCATTAGCGCGTTCTGAAAGAGTAGCTAAATATAATCAACTAATAAGAATAGAAGAGAAACTTGGAAAATCTGCAAAAATGAATAAAATCAATTAATGTTAGCTAAAATAAAAAAAAATTATTTTATTCTAATATCTACTATTTTATTTTTGTATTTTTTTTTAAATCTTTTAGATGGAGAGAGAGGTTTGATTTCATATTTTGAAAAAAAAAATATTTTAGAAGTTCTAAAAAACGAAGAAAATAAAATAATCAATAATATTAATGAATTAGAAGCTA